>JALYOR010000171.1 GCA_030856765.1 Verrucomicrobiota bacterium
CAATCTTAGCCGTGGGGATCGGCTCTACCGACGCCGCGTAGACTTCGACGCGGTTGCAGGTCGTGAGGAGAAGCGCCTCGGCACAGCCCGCCTCCTCGCGCAAAATGCGATCAAGCGCGGCGTGCCCGACGAAACGTTCACGCGTCTCGACGTTGGCGGTGTGATGGCTGATGCCGACGCAGAAAAGATTCATTAAAGCGACCCGGTCTGAGAAAGAAAGGTGATACCCCAGAGCAAGGTTAGGGCCGCGCTGAAGCCGATCACGCAAAGCGCAGCGACCCGGCGGGGCGTGGTTTTACCCAGGTGCCGGGCGAGGAGGATGGCCGCATAAAAAATCCAGACGCCAAATGACCAGAGAATCTTGGCGTAGGGCAAAGGCTGGCCGGTGAAGAACCCGGCTGCGATTCCCAAAGTTAACAAGAGAAAGCCTAGCCAGAGCAGCCGCGTAATGGCCGCAAAGAGATCCGTCAGAGGGGGAAAATGATAAAACATGGAGTTGAGCTGACGCAATTTAAGCTGGCGCTCCTGAACAAGGTACATTAAACCGGCGACGCAGGCCAGAGCGAAGGCGCCGTAGGCGATGAGGGCGACGGCCGCGTGGACCTCCAACCAGGGAGAGGGCGAGGCCGAGAGTGTGTGCGGCGCGTCAATCGGCGCGAGCAAGGCAAACGTCTGCAGCCCAAACACCAAAGGTGCGGTAAATGCCCCCATCGGCGAGAGCCGATAGACCGGGCCGATCACGAGATAGATCAACGAGACAGACCAAGCGAGGAAGATGAAAACCTCGAAAAGATTGGTTAGCGGACAGCGTCCGAGAGCGTTTCCCCGCACCCAGAGAAAGGCCATCTGGAAAAGCCATCCCACCGCGATCGTCCAGAAATTGAATCCGCCTGCGCGGTAGGTACGCGCTCGGATTGCGATAAAAGTTCGCACCATCGCGAGAAAAAAGAAGAGCGTAGAGACGAGGAGAAGCTGACGATCCATTGGACCGAAAGATAAAAGGCGCCTCGGACCTTGGCAATCGCCGTTCGGAGCGAAGGCCCGGGCGCGCTTCCTGCTATTTGAGCCAGACGTGATGAATGGGTTAATCCGCCAAGGCAGCAGATATTCCGAGCAGACGCAGGGACTGCGACGGGCGCTCGACCGCAGCTACGCTCAATTCCGCGAACGCGCACGAGCCGAGTGGGAACGCCGGAACCCCAATGGCGATCCGAGCGACGCTTGCGTCCAGGTCCGCATCGAGGACCCGCGGCTGCCAAAACTGGCGCTTTAAGAGCCGATAACCGAGCGTCCTCACGGCCGGGCATCGCTTGCGTTGACGATTCTCGCCGACCCGCTAGCCTCCCCGCCATGGCTTCTGATTCACTCGCTCGTCTGCACGCGGGAATTCGTGACGTGCCCAATTTTCCCAAGCACGGAATCGTCTTCAAAGACATCACCCCGATTCTGGTCGACGCTCAACTTTTCCACGAGTCGATCGAAGTGTTTCTCGAGCGCTGCCGCAAGTTGCCGATCGACAAAGTGGTGGGGATCGATGCGCGTGGATTTCTCTTTGGCTCAGCGGTCGCCTACGCCCTCGGAGTCGGTTTTGTGCCCATTCGCAAGAAAGGGAAACTCCCTTTCAAAACAGCGAGTGCGGCTTATTCCCTCGAATACGGCGATGCCGAAATGGAGATGCACGTCGACAGCATCGAGCCGGGCGAAAAGATCGTGCTCATCGATGACCTCCTCGCGACCGGCGGGACCTCCGCGGCTGCGGCGGCCTTGATTCAAAAAGTCGGGGGCGAATTACTGGAAGCGCAGTTTCTGATCGAGCTGGAGTTCTTGCACGGTCGCGAAAAGCTCGCGCCCACGCCGGTCGCGACGTTCTTGAAATTCTAGAAGACGGAGCGCACGAAAAGGGATTGACGTCCTTCGCCCTGTCATCCCGATCCGGCGAAGCGCGAAGAGGGACCTCCCAGTTGCAATCTACGCTCACTCGTTCCCAGAAGATCACTATTGGCAACTGCGAGGTCCCTCTCCGTCCTGCGGCGGATCGGGATGACAGTGAACTCTCAATTTCCCCCGCCGCCCGCGTCCCCTGCCTCGCAAGAGCACCCGCCGCCGCAGCTCCCGCTGCGTTCCTCGACGATCACCTCCACCCGGATATCTTGGAGCGCCAATTGGTCGTGAACAGCGTTCAGCAGATCGAGCGCGCGACGTTCCGGCATCTCAGCGCAATGCAGTTCGATCCGCGCATTTTTGTTCGCCAGCTCCGGATGGGCCTCGGCCAGTTCGCCATCGAGAAGGAAGGAAACGTAGGCGTTGAATTTCTCCTGTAGCTGAAAGAGTTGAAGATCCGAATCGTCCCACGGACGCGGCTCAAACATCATCAGCAGCACTTCGTCGGCCTTCGTGTCGTGCGCGAAGAAGTCGATCACGCCCGCCTGTTCCACACCGGCCGGTCGCGCTTTGGTCTCGGATTCGTCTGTCATCGGGAGCGCGATCCTACGGAAAGATTGGTCATCGCGCAACGTGGGGCTAAAGTGATCCGCGCCATGAGAAAAGGATTCTCAGTCTGCGCCGCGCTTCTTTTCGCGACGGTGCTGCCCGTCGCCGCACAGTTTGTGCCGGGTTTCATCCAGAACGGCAGCTACTGGAACGACGGCAAGGCAGAGTTCAACATCTACGACGCACAGATCGTGCGCTACGGGCAGCCCCGCCAGACGGAGGTTCTCCACATCCTGGTGCGCGAACCGTTCGACCTCAAACAAATGGTGAAGTCCGATGATTGGCAGCGCCCCGGTGTCATTCAGGTGCTGAAGCTAAATCAGATCCTGAACATCCCGACCGGGCTTTACGTTTACCAACAGATGCATTCCAATTTCTGGCGGGCGGACAATGGGCGCCTGGCGAAATTCTCCCTCACCAGCAACGACAGTTGCGGTAATACCTACAAGGAAGCGCGGCGCGGGGCCGAGATTTTCACCTACCAATGGCGCACCTATTGGGACGGAATGGCCGCCGGAACACAGAAGGTGACGCTCCCCCCTAACGGATATTATTACGACGAACTTCCACTCCGGGTGCGGACGATCGATTTCTCCCGACCGAGCGGCGATTTCGAGATCCAGTTGGCCCCGACCATCATCAATTCGAAGAAAGACGAGCTGACCTGGAAACCGGCCCAAGTCCATTTCGAATCGACCGAACGAGCGATCTACGTCACCGTCCAGCACGCGGGCGGGACGGATAAATTTATCCTCGACCGCAATTTTCCTTACTTATTGCGTACCTGGGAAGCGGCCGACGGCAGCCGTCTCAACATGAAGCGAAGTCTGAAGGTGGATTATTGGAACTATCACGCGCTGGGTGATCGCAAGCGGGCCTTGCAAGACCGGAGATTGGAACATCCGGACTGAGCTTGAGCCGCGGCCGGTAACCCGATTTAGTAGCGCATGGCCAAACGCTCGAAACCCAAAGGCATCACGCTGCTCGGCCGCAGCGAGACGCGCCTGCCGACCAAACCGTCCGCCGATATCCTCGAGACCTTCCCGAATCCCGCCCGACGGCCGTTCTGGATCCGCTTTGAATCGGCGGACTTTACTTCGCTCTGCCCGATCACCGGCCAGGCCGATTTCGCCAACATCCAGATTGAGTACCAACCGTGGAAACGCTGTCTCGAAACCAAGTCGCTCAAGTTCTATCTCGCCTCCTATCGCAATGAGCGCGCCTTTAACGAAGCGGTCACCAATCGCATCCTGGACGATCTCGTCCGGGCCTGCGAACCGCGGCGCATGATCGTGCGCGCGGAGTTTGCCGCGCGCGGCGGTATCAGCCCAACGATCACCGCGAGCCACCCGGACGACACCGACGCATGACGGAGATGAAACGCGCCGTCGTCCTGCTCAGCGGCGGACTGGATTCGGCAACTGTCCTGGCGCACTGCCGGACGGAGGGCTACGCGGCCTACGCTCTTTCCGTCCGCTACGGCCAGCGGCATGCCCGCGAGCTGGAATCTGCCACGCGCATCGCCCAGTCGTTAGGCGCAACCGAACATCGCATCGCGGAAATCGACTTGCGGGCTTTTGGCGGCTCCGCCCTGACCGGCCAGGAGAAAATTCCCCTCGATCGATCCACAGAAGAGATGGCCCAAGGGATTCCCATCACCTACGTCCCGGCACGGAACACGATCTTCCTTTCCTACGCCCTTGCCTGGGCGGAAGTGCTGGGCGCGAGCGACATCTTTATCGGCGCCAACTCGGTGGATTACAGCGGCTATCCCGATTGCCGGCCGGAATTCATCCGGGCTTTTGAGCAACTGGCGAATCTGGCCACCCGCGCCGGGGTGGAGGGAGCGCGCTTCAAGATTCATGCGCCGCTCATCGCCCTGAGCAAAGCGGAGATCATTCAGCGCGGCGTTTCGTTAGGGGTGGACTACGCGCGCACCCACAGTTGCTACGATCCGGACACTGAAGGGCGCGCCTGCGGAAAATGTGATTCCTGCCAACTGCGCTTGAAAGGTTTTCGCGAAGCCGGTCTGACCGATCCGATTTCCTACGCGTCATGAGTCTGCGAGCGAAGCTTGGGATCTTCGTCCTCACCAAAGAGGAGCAGCGCACGATCGCATTTGTCGTCCTCGCGCTGGTGCTTGGTCTCGGCACGATGCGTTACCGCGCCTCTCATTCGCAACCAGCCACGGCGCCTCGGGAGGAAGCGACTCCGCCAGCTTCACCGTCCCCCGCCCCGCCATTGCCTATTCGTTAGGCTCGGGTTCGCTCGACGATTTTCCTCCTCCCAACCCCGGGATCCTGGCGTAGCCGACGAAGCGCGGATGAGTCCCCGAAGTGGTCGCTTTCTTCGAACTCGCGGTCCTGAAATCGAAGACGCTCACCCCGAATTGGCGCTCCCCTTCGTAGGTCCGCCCATCACTCGCGCCGACCATGATCGGCTTGCCGTTGTCTTTCTGCTTCCCGAGATAAATCATGGTGTGGGTGACCGGTGGATCACGCTCGATGGAATAGGTACCGGTCCAGAACAGAAGGTCGCCCGGCTTCATTTCATCAAGCTCAAAGGAATCGAGCTCCCGGCTCAGGACCGCACGAAAATTCCCCGCCTTGCGCACCCAAACATATTGCCCGCTGGCGTCGCGCGGAACGTCGGAGACGCCGTTCTCCCGCAGGACGAAATAGATGAAGCCCGAGCAATCCATCCCGCCGGCCGAGGGATCGGCCGAGCCGTATTTATAATCGAGATTGCGTTTGGTGAGGTCGAGCGCATCCCGCAGAAGTTTGCGCACCGGCTCGGGGTTCTTGTCGAAATCGGCAATCTCCTCCGCCGCCACGGTCGCGACCTTCTCTTCAGGCGTGGGCGAAGGCGACTCCTCAGGGCTGGGACTGGGCGATTCTTCGGGAGTCGGCGTCGGGCTTTCGGTCGGAGAAGGGGATGGGCTGGGCGTCGGGGACGACTTTTTCTTCTTCTTCGGGGCGGCCTCGTCCTCCGGCGTCGGAGTGGGCGAGGCTTTTTTCTTGCGGCGAGGAGTGGGAGTTGGCGAGGGCGTCGGGCTGCTCTTCTTCTTCGTCGATCGCCGCGTCTTGCGCCCCGCCGGAGTCGGCGTCGGCGTCTTGAACAACTTTTTGATCTTCTCGCCTAACGACGGATCCTCTGCACCGGTCACCCGTGAGATCGGCCCCGGCAGAAAAAGCAACGCCAGCCCCAGCGCCATCGCGCGTAGGCGGCGGGATCGGCTTTTCATCGCAACGCGCCGCCTCGCCTAAGGCTTGGCCAACTCGTGCAGGATCGCCTTGTTCATCTTGATCCCGAGTTCCAGGTTCTCGAGCGGGAAATTTTCGTTAGGCGAATGCGCGCGGCAATCGGCCAGGGCCAGCCCGAGGAGGAGCGTTTCCACCCCGAGGATGTCGCGGAATTGCGAGACGATCGGGATGCTGCCGCCTTCACGAATCAGGGCCACGTCTTTGCCAAACGACTCCTTCAGGGCGTGCTGCGCGGCTTCGCCGAAAGTCGAGTGCGGATCGGTCAAATACCAGGGCCCGCTGTGGCCGTCGGTGATTTCCATCGTCACGCCCGGCGGAAGATGTTTCTCCAAATGCTTGTGCACCAGCTTCAAGATATTGGCGCCATCCTGGTTGGGCACGAGACGAAAAGTGAGCTTCGCCATCGCGTGACTCGCGATGACCGTTTTGGTCCCCTGCCCTTGGTAGCCGCCGCCGATGCCGTTGATCTCCGCCGTCGGGCGGGCCCAGAGACGTTCCACCGTGCTGTAACCCTCCTCGCCGAAGAGATCAGGCGAACCGGTTTCGTCGAGAATCTCATTGTCTCCATCGATCGGCAGCTTGCGCCAGGCTTCGCGTTCCCAGTCTTCGAGTGGTTTCACGTCGTCGTAGAATCCCTCGATCGCCACGTGCCCATTTTCGTCGTGCAGCGTCGCCATCAATCGCACCAGGGCGGTGACGGAGTTGGCCACCGCCCCCCCGAAAACGCCGGAATGCAGGTCCATCTTCGAGCCGGTGATTTTCACTTCGCAGGCCGTCACCCCGCGCAGGCCGTAACTCAAGGTCGGGACGCCACGTGCGATCATCCCGGTGTCGGAAACAACGGCCACGTCGCACTTCATCGCCTCTTTGTTCTCTTTCAGAAAGTTTGGCAGGTTATCGCTCCCGACTTCCTCTTCTCCCTCGATGACGAGGTGCAAATTTACCGGCAGATCGCCGTCGTCGGCCATCATTTCCTGGATGCCGAGAATGTGGGCGAGGATCTGTCCTTTGTTGTCGGTCGCACCACGCGCGTAGACGTAGCCATTTTTCAAAACCGGATCGAATGGAGGGGAGTCCCAGAGCTCGAGCGGATCGGGCGGTTGCACGTCGTAGTGGCCATAGAGCATGACCGTTCTGCGGCCCGGCTGATGTTTATTCTTCGCCCAAACCACCGGGTGCCCCGGGGTGGAGACGAGCTGCGCTTCGAGACCGATCGCGTTCAACTTTTCCACCAGCCAATGCGCGCACTCGCCGAGCTTTTCCGCGTAGGCGTCGTCGGTCGAGATGCTGGGGAAGCGGAGGAAAGTGTAATAATCTTCCAGATAGGAGTCGCGCATCGCGAAGAGTAAAGCAGCTTTGCGCGACGACAACTAACGACTTGCCGCCGCGCTCTCGTTCACGCAGCCTGCGGCCGATGAACGCGCCTCTCCCGCCGGCCGAAGACGATCAGTTGGTCCGCGCGCTGGGCGTGCCCAGCCTGACCGCCAACATTATCAATTCGACGGTGGGCGCCGGGATTTTCGCGCTTCCCGCGCTGGTCGCAGCTCAAATCGGAGCGGGTGCGCCGCTGGCGTTTTTGCTTTGCGCGCTCGCCATGGTGGTTTTCGTCACCTCTTTTGCGCTCGCCGGCAGTCGAGTTTCGGTTACTGGCGGACTCTATGCCTACGTGGAAGCGGCTTTCGGGCGCTACGTCGGGTTCGTCGCCGGGGTGCTCTATTTTCTCACCGCCATTCTCGCCTCCTCCGGCATCGTCGCGCTCATTGCCGACACGATCGGGGCGATGGCGCCCCTTTTTGCCCGCGGTCTCCCGCACTTTCTCGTCGTCCTGCTCGTTCTCACTGTGCTCGCCTGGACCAATGTCCGCGGGGTCAAGTCTGGCGCGGGCGCGGTTTGGATCGTG
>JALYOR010000174.1 GCA_030856765.1 Verrucomicrobiota bacterium
ATCCCCGGATCGGGATCAGCCGGGCGAAGGATTTTCCCTGGCGCTTTACCCTGCGCGAGAGCGTGTTCGTGAGCGTGCCCGTGAAGCGCTCGAGGCGTTGACCACCCCGGCAATCGCACCGATTCTAGGCGCTCGATGAACGGTCAAAAACAGCGTGTCCTGCTCGGTATGAGCGGCGGCGTCGATTCCAGCGTCGCGGGCTTTCTGCTCCGCGAGCAAGGGTACGACGTGGTCGGAGTGACGATGAAGGTCTGGCCGCAGGACTGCATCTCGCGGGCCGAGGACAAATGTTGCGGACCCCAGGCGATCGCGGATGCGCGGAGTGTGGCATATTCGTTAGGCATTCCACATTATGTGGTCGATGAAGCCGACCAGTTCGAGCGCGTGGTGATCGATTATTTCTCGAGCGAATACCAGGCCGGCCGGACGCCGAATCCCTGCGTGATGTGCAACGAGAAACTCAAGTTTGGCAGTCTCTGGGACAAGGCGCAGGCGCTGGAGTGCGATTACATCGCGACCGGGCACTACGCGATTATCGAGCACCAGGCGGACCGCGCCGTCCTGCGCAAAGGGCGCGATCCGCACAAAGATCAGTCGTATTTTCTCTTCAGCCTGCGTCAGCCTCAGTTGCGCCATGCCTTGACACCGCTGGGAAAGATGGAGAAGCCGGAGATTCGGGCGATTGCGCGCTCGTTAGGCCTGAAGGTGGCCGACAAAGTCGACAGCCAGGAAATCTGTTTCGTGCCGGGTAACGACTACAAGGCCTTCCTGCGCGGCCATCTTGGCGAGGAGGAATTTCATCGCGGCGGCATCTACGATCTGTCGGGTAACTTCATCGCGGAGCACGAGGGGATCGAGATGTTCACCATCGGACAGCGGAAAGGCTTGCCGGGAGGCTCCCCGAAACCGCGTTACGTGGTCGATATCGACCCGGGGACCAACCGCATATTTGTCGGCGACGCCGAAGATTTGCTGGTCGAAGAATTTGAAATCGATCGCCTGAACTGGAGCAGCCGTGCTCCAACCGACGAGCCAGTTCCCGTGACGGTGAAGATTCGGTACAGCCATCCCGGAGTCTCGGCCACTCTCACTCCGCTAGCCGGTGATCGAGCGCTGGTTCGACTGGATGAAGCACAAAAAGCCGTCACGCCGGGGCAGGCCGCGGTCTGTTACGACGGCGACGCGGTCATCGCGGGCGGTTGGATTTGCCGCCATGCAATCGTGGCGGCACTCGCCTAACGAAATGGCAGTGGAAGCCATCCTCGTCTTCAGCACTTTCCCGGACACAGCCACGGCGCAGCGGATTGGACGCGAATTGGTGGAGCAGCATTGCGCCGCCTGCGCCAACATTCTGCCAGGGGTGGAATCGATCTACTGGTGGGAAGGAAAAATCGAAACCGCGAAGGAGACGCTGGTTCTGTTCAAGACGACGAGCGATCGCTACGAGGCGCTGGAGACGACGTTGCGCCACTTGCATCCCTACGAGGTCCCAGAAATCATCGCGCTTTCGATCGAGCGGGGATTGCCGGAGTATTTGCGCTGGGTTTCGGAACGGTCCGTGGTTTAGATTTAAAGCCATGATCATTCGCGAAAAAGAGCCGGCCAATCTCGAAATGCCGTTTGGCACGCTCGATGGTTTCATTACCCCTAACGATCTGTTTTACATCCGCTCGCACTTTCCCGTCCCGCAAATCGATCGCTCCACCTGGCGTTTGCGCGTCGAAGGAGCGGTCGAGTCTCCTCTTGAACTGAGCTACGACGATCTCTGCGGACTGCCCAGTACGACCATCCCGGCCACGCTGGAGTGTGCCGGCAACGGCCGCGTCTTCCTCGTCCCGAAAGTGAAGGGCACGCAATGGGAATTGGGCGCGGTCGGGAATGCCCAATGGACTGGCGTGTCGTTAGGCGATGTTCTGCGGCGCGCGGGCGTCAAGGCCGGGGCGCTTGAAGTGATTCTCGAAGGAGCGGACTGCGGCACGATCAGCGAGGCGCCGAAACCGGCCGGCAAAATTCACTACGCCCGGAGCGTTCCGCTGAGCAAGGCATTGGAAGGTGTTCTTCTCGCGCTCGAGATGAATGGGGAGCCGCTTGCTCCCTCTCATGGGTTTCCGTTGCGCGCGATCGTGCCGGGTTGGTTCGGAATGGCTGCGGTCAAATGGCTCCAGCGCGTCGTCGTGACCGAGGAACCGTATAACGGCTATTACCAGACGGTGGATTACGCTTTCTGGCAGCGCGACCACGCGGGCGCGCGATTGGTCCCGATCACGCAGATGCAGGTCAAAGCCTCCATCGCGCGACCGGGAATCAACGAAGTGATCCCGGTCGGCACGGAATACAAGGTGCAGGGCGCCGCGTGGACCGCAGACGCGAAAATCACCAAAGTCGAAATGAGTGTCGATGGCGGCGCGACCTGGGGGGAGGCGTCGTTAGGCGATGAGACGGCGCCAAATTGCTGGCAACTCTGGGAGTGGACCTGGAAGACTCCTGCGACACCCGGCTGCCGCATTTTGATGGCGCGTGCGACCGACTCGCGGGGCCGCACCCAGCCGACGGAACGCGATCTCGATCGCGGCAGCTACGAGATAAATCACTGCCTGCCGATCGAAGTCGAGATTCGTTAGGGTGGCAGCCCGGGGGCGGTGACCCCGGCGGGGGAGTTTTTCGCAGGTTCCGTGGCCGGGGTCAGCGCCCCCCGGCTACAGATGCGCCCAATCGATTTCGACCCGCTGCCTACGGGCGAAGCGATCGTGGAAAAAGAGTTCCTTGTGCCGGCAACCGTGCTCGTGCACCAGCCGCGTCACCTTGACGTCGAAGCAGCAATACTCCGCGATCTCGAGAATGCGGCCCTCCCTCCACCAGCGGATAGCATCGAGGCTAGCCGCGGTCTTGCGCACGCCTAACGTGGCGTGAGCAATGGCGTCGAGGCCGAGCCGGTGACCGAGTTTCGCTTCCATATCGACCATCAGATCAACCGTCGGCAGCTCATGCGCGAGATCGAGCACGGTGTAGCCCATCAGGACGTGGTAATCGAAATTGATCACGTTGAATCCGATCACGAGGTCGGCCTGGCGCAGGCGCTCGATCAAGTGGTGGACGCGGTCTTCGTGGAAGATTTCGTAGCGCCCACTTCTCGTGCTGTAAATGACCCCGATCGACATCTGCATGTTGCCCTTACGATCCCAGCCGCCGGCGTCGTTGGCGGTCCGTTGGGTTTCGAGATCAAAGTAGACGAGGTCGCGGGGCATCGTCCTATTTCAACTCGAATTCGCCGCAGTCGAAAGCGATCATTTGCGCCAGGTTCGAAACCCGGAATTGCTCGACCACCGCGCCGTCATCCTGGAAGACGTCGATCGTGTTGTCGTTAGGCCGGGAGAGGAGTGCGCGGGTGAGATGACTGGTCTCGCTGATCGTGCGGAGCGGAAGGCCGTCGGCGCTTCTCAGGAAACTGCCGTCCTCATCCATCCCGACTGCGAGTTCGATTTTGCCCGGCTTATCATTTAGAAGCGGATCGGCTTGCAGAGTTTGCGAGATTTTTTCCGGCGATGTCGAAGGCGAGGCGGAGGTCGCGACCGGTTTGCCAGCCTCGATCGCGAAATTTTGGTGTGCCACGATCTTCTTTTCGAAGTCGATTCTCCAATCGGAAACAGGTTCCTCCGCCTCGTCGGTCTTGGTGGCGACAAGAGAAAGCCCCCGCAGACGTTGCAGCGCTTCGCTTCCTTCCAGCAGATAGATTTGGTCTTTGGTGGTCGAGGCTCGGACGAGAATCGGTTGTGGGTCTGCGGCGGCAAACGTCATACTTCGTAGAATCTCCCCGCTCGGTGAGAACTCCCGGAGCTCAGTGAGAACGGAATCAGGAGTGGCCTGATCGATGACCCAAACATTTCCATCCTTCCCGAGCGCGGCCGCCACCGGTTTGATGAGTTTTGGCCAGGCAGCGACTTGCCAGTCGTTCGACACCAAACGCGACAGTTTGGCCTCCTCGATTTTGACTCCCAAGCGCTCCGGGGAGGCGAATTCGTTGAAATCGATCCCTTGCGCTTGAAGGACCGGATCGTTCTCGAGGGCGCTGTTCGTGGGCTCGCAGCGCATCACCTCGGCCGCGCCTCCGGCGAGAGTCACTAGCAGAATTAAGTGTCCCGCGGAATCAAGCGCGACGTTGTCGATCTGCTTGAGGTGCGGCGACTTTTCATCCGTCACCCAGTCGTTAAAGAAATAATCGACGCCTTCGACTTTCAGATGACCCACCACGTATCCGCGGGCGCGATACTTTCCGTTAGGCAACGGCTCTCCCTGGTCGTCGTTGCCGTCCCAGGGGGTCTCGAGCGCGTCATGCCCGGTGGTGAAATCATCGACGGTGTCTTCCCGATGCAGGACCCTGACCAGCTTGCCGCTCGGGTCGTAAATTCCAAGGCTGATCGTGCCCTCGAGCGGCGGCAGAGCGAACCGCAGGGAGACCTCGCGCGGCGTCGGCGTGGAGGTGGGCGCCGGAGTCGGGGACGGCGAAGGCGTGGGAGATTCCTGCGCCAACCCGGAAACAGCCGCGAGGAAGGAGCAAAGGAGGATAGCGAGACGCATGGTACGAGGAGCTAGAGGAAGTGACGCCAGTTCAAGTTGGGGAAAAGGTTAGCGCGCGCTTCGCATTCGCCAAGGAAATCGCGATCGATCTCTGACGTGTCGAGTTGTTCACAGAGCCGGTGGAAGCGCTGCAAGTGATCGTTCGTCCTCTGAGTGGCGTATTCCGGCGCGCTCCGCGTCTTGATCAAAAAAGCCCAATCGCTCGCCTGGGCGAGAAGGAGTTCGCGGGCGGCTTGCCGAATGACACGTTCGGTGTCGGGATCGGTCGTGTCGCGGTGCCGGCGCGCCCGATCAATCATCCGGCGAGTCGCGGCGTGGAGTTTCGGATAGATCCAGCCGTTGCTCTCATCCAACCAGACGCTGCTAAACCCGTCCTCGCCCCAGCTCGATGGATTGAGGGTGACGACCTGTTGCGTCGGATGAGCGGCGAGAAATTCCGTGGGGGTGGTGAGCTGAAAATCTTCCGCCCCCCGGCTGGCGCGGCGCAGGAAACTTTCGAGGAAGCGCGGGCCCTCGAACCACCAATGCCCGAAGAGTTCGGCATCGAATGGACTAACGATCACCG
>JALYOR010000177.1 GCA_030856765.1 Verrucomicrobiota bacterium
GAACGAAGTCGTTAGGCTAGAAGGCATCTTTGCCGCGCCCGATTTTTACGCGACCCACGCCGAAGATTGGCAGCAACTGGAAGCAGAATTAAAGGCCGCTCGCGACCGGGTCGCTCGTCTCTACGAACGCTGGGCTGAGCTGGGGGAAATCGCTGTCGGGGCGTCAGATACGGTTTCAGAGGGATCTTCCCGCTAAAATATTCTTGCGACGCAATTATTTGTTCCTATATTGCGCGCTCTCCGTATCAGGTGCGTGAGGCAGGTGGACACGGCTTGAGCGGTTTTTTTGTCGCCTGAAGCTTCACTGCTCTGCGACTCGGATTGTACGAAAATGCCAACGATTAATCAGCTTATTCGCAAGGGACGAAAGAAGGTTTCGGTGAAATCAAAATCACCGGCCCTCAAGAATTGTCCGCAGCGGCGCGGCGTCTGCACCCAGGTGATGACGCGGACGCCGAAGAAGCCCAATTCCGCCTTGCGCAAGGTCGCGAAAGTTCGCCTAACGAACGGCCAGGAGATCATCGCCTACATCCCCGGCGAAGGACACAATTTGCAGGAACACTCGATCGTCCTCGTGCGCGGTGGCCGGGTGAAAGATTTGCCCGGTGTGCGTTATCACATCGTCCGCGGCACGCTCGACTCGCTCGGAGTGGACGGTCGCCGTCGCAGCCGTTCCAAATACGGCGCGAAGCGTCCGAAGGCTGGTGCCGAAGGCGATGCCAAGGGCGGCAAAAAAGGCGGTAAGAAGAAATAAATTTCAGCGTTTCAGCTTTCAGAATTCAGCTTTTCAAAATGTCTCGTCGTCGCAAAGTTTATAACAAAGAAGAGAAGGTCGATTCCCGTTACGGCAGCGTCGCCGTCGCGCGGATGATTTCGACCGTGATGAAGCGCGGCAAGAAATCACTCGCCGAGCGCATCGTTTACACCGCGATCGACAAATCACGTGAAGGTTCCGATGCAGTCGATCCGCTCGAAGTCGTGAACAAGGCGCTCGAGAATGTTCGCCCGCGTCTCGAAGTGAAATCGCGCCGCGTCGGTGGTGCGACCTACCAGGTTCCGATGGAAGTGACTGCCTCCCGCCAGGTCTCCCTCGCGATGCGCTGGATCGTGACCTATGCCGACAATCGTCGCGGCATGCCGATGGCCGACGCGCTCGCCCACGAACTGAAGGACGCCGCTGCCGGTCAAGGCAACGCGATCAAGAAACGCGACGACACACACAAGATGGCGCAGGCCAACCGCGCCTTCGCTCATTTCCGCTGGTAGCAATTTTCCGTCATGGCCTCCACGACTTTAGAAAAACCCAAAGTGACGAACCCAAATTCGCCCAACCGTAAGTTCCCGCTCGAGAAGACGCGGAACATCGGTATCGCCGCGCACATCGACGCCGGCAAGACGACGCTGACCGAGCGCATTCTTTTCTACACCGGCATGATCCACAAGATCGGTGAAGTGCACGAAGGCACGACCGTGACGGATTGGATGGAGCAGGAGCGCGAGCGCGGCATCACGATTACCTCGGCCGCCACGACCTGCGCCTGGACGCAGAAGAAGGAAGAGGGCGTTTATAAGATGTATGAGGACGTGAAAATGCGCGTCAACATCATCGACACGCCCGGCCACGTCGATTTCACGGCGGAAGTGGAGCGTTCACTCCGCGTGCTCGACGGTGCGATCGCGGTTTTCGATGCGGTCGCTGGCGTGCAACCGCAGTCTGAGACGGTTTGGCGTCAGGCGAACAAGTATTTGGTCCCGCGCATCGCGTTCATCAACAAGATGGACCGCGTCGGTGCCGATTTCGACGCATCCATCGACTCGATGCACAAGAAACTCGGCGCGAACGCGTGGCCGATTCTGATCCCGCTAGGCAAGGAAGATTATCTCAAGGGCCAGCTCGACGTCGTGAACCGCAAGGCGGTCTTCTATCTCGACGACGATTCAATGGGCTCGATCTACGAGGTCCGCGAGGTTCCAGAGGAGAACAAAGAGCAGGTGGAGAAAGCTTACGCCACGCTGGTTGAGAAGATTTCCGATATCGATGACGAGATCGCGGAAGCGGTGCTCGAGGAGAGGGAAGTCACGCCGCAAATGTTGAAAGCCGGCATCCGTCGGCAGACGATCGCGAACAAGTTTGTGCCGGTGGTCGGTGGCTCTGCGTTCAAGAACAAGGGCGTGCAATATCTCGTCGATGCGGTCATCGATTACCTCCCAGGTCCGCTCGACATTCCGCCCGCGGTCGGCATGGAACCCGACACGCATGAGAAAATGGAAGCGCCGACGGACGACAACGGAAAGTTTTGTTCGTTAGCCTTTAAACTTTGGAGCGATCCGTTCGTCGGAAAGCTCGTTTTCTTCCGCGTCTACTCCGGGTCGCTCAGCAAAGGCGACAACGTTTACAATCCGCGGACGAACAAGCGCGAGCGCATCTCGCGTTTGATCCAGATCCAAGCCGACAAGCGCGAAGACATCGACACCTGTTACTCGGGTGACAACGCGGCCATCGTCGGCATCAAGAACATCACCACCGGCGACACGCTTTGCGACGAAGATTATCCAATCCTGCTCGAACCACCTTCGTTCCCTGACCCGGTTATCTCGATGGCGATCGAGCCGAAGACGAAACAGGACCAGGAAAAGATGGGCGTCGCATTGCAGCGCCTTTCCGAAGAGGATCCAACTTTCAAGGTCTACACCCACGAAGATACCGGCCAGACGATCATCGCCGGCATGGGCGAGCTCCATCTGGAGATCATTCGCGACCGAATGCTGCGCGAGTTCAAGGTCGATGCGAACGCCGGCAAGCCGCAGATCGCGTATCGCGAAACGATCACCGCGCCGGCTGACGGCGAAGGCAAGCTGATCAAGCAGTCCGGTGGTCGCGGTCAGTACGGCCACGTCATCATCAAGGTTCAGCCTAACGAACGCGGCAAGGGGATCACGATCGAGAACAAGGTCGTGGGAGGCAACATTCCGAAGGAATACATCCCGGCCTGCAAAAAGGGCATCGAAGAAGCGATGATCAACGGCGTGATCGGCGGCTACCAGGTGATCGACGCTAATGTCGACATCGTCGACGGCTCCTATCACGACGTCGATTCGAACGAAATGGCGTTCAAGCTCGCAGCGATTTTTGCGGTCAAGGACGCGTTTAAGAAAGCCAAGCCGATCCTGCTCGAGCCGATCATGAAGGTTGAAAACGCGACCCCAGAAGAATACCAGGGCGACATCATGGGCGATTTGAATCGCCGTCGCGGGAAAATCGCAAGCATCGAAGTGAAGGGCAACCTCACCATGGTGCAGGCCGAAGTTCCGCTCGCGGAAATGTTCGGTTACGCGACCGCGATTCGTTCACTTTCCAAAGGCCGTTCGAGTTACTCGATGGAGCCGTCACATTTCGAACAAGTGCCGTCCCAACTCGTGGCGGCCGTGCTCGACCAGAAGGAGACCAAGTAACGTGGCCGACGCACAACGCATTCGTATTCGTCTGAAAGCATTCGACCATCGCATGCTCGATCAATCCGCGGTCGACATCGTGGAGACCGCCAAGCGCACCGGCGCCCGGGTGGCGGGACCAATTCCGCTTCCGACCTTGATCGAGAAATTCACGGTCAACCGCTCTCCGCACGTCGACAAAAAGTCGATGGACCAATTTGAAATCCGCACCCACAAGCGCCTGCTCGACATCATCGAGCCGACCGCCAAGACGGTGGACGAGTTGAAGAAAC
>JALYOR010000178.1 GCA_030856765.1 Verrucomicrobiota bacterium
ACCTCCTCGAAGCTGTCCCAATTGCCTCCGTAGGTGAGTTTGCCGTGATAGACTTGGCGAATCGCCGCAATGATCTTGCGCCAGCGGGCGTCGAACTTCTGCGCGTAGGTGAACTCGAGACCGATGCAGAACATCCCGGCCCCGTGCGCCTCGGCTACCTTCGCCATCTGGACGATCCAGGTCTCATACTCGCTAAAGAAGCGATCCCATTCCTCCTTCGTTTCGAAATTGATCTCGCCGCGCCAGAGGAACTTCGTGCCCCAGTAGGCGATGTGCGGGATGAGCATGACGGAGAGCCCGCGTTCGCGTGCCCAGTCGAGCGGCACCGAGACATGGCGAAAATCGTCGTCGCTCCGGAAGCGGACGTGGCCGTCGTTCAGGATCTGGGCGTAAGGATGGATCGCGATGCTGTTCACGCCTAACGACTTCAATTCATCGAGGGTTTTGGCCATCTCGGGCGTGGCCCATTCCCAGCCCGAGGTCTGGCAGGAGACGGTGACACCCTTAAAGAAGGCGGGGTTCTTCTCCTGCGCGGCGACGGGGCGGACGAGGACGAGGTTGCGGCGCGGCATTTTGTCAGGCACGAGGAGGAGCGATCGCATCTTTGCAGAGATAGTAGAGGAAAAGTGTGTTGAAACGAAGGTAGCGCGAGAAAAGCCGGCGCGGCTCCGAGAGAAGCCTAAACGTCCAGGTCAAGCCGCGGCGCTGCATCCAAGACGGGGCGTCGTGCTTGAGGCCGGCATTGACGTCGAAGGCAAAGCCAACCGCGAAGAGAACGCCGCGGTTAATGGCCGATTTGTGGCGATGAATCCAAACCTGCTGTTTCGGCGTGCCAAGGCCGATCCAGATGAAGTCGGGCGCGAGGCGATTGATCTCGGTCACGATCTCCGCATCCTGATCGGGGGGAAAATAGCCGTTGCGTCCTCCGACGATGCGGGCGGAAGCAAACCTGCGCTGCAGGGCAGCGACACATTCGCGCGAGCCGCCGAGCAGGTAATGCGTCGTGTCGGCTGGGCTCTCTAAGAAGCAACGGCGCATGAAGGTGGGCCCATAGACGCGGTCGCGCAGGCCCGCGCCGCGGGCGTTCAGGCACCAGATGAGGGGCATCCCATCGGGCAGGAAATAGTCGAACTCACCTGTGATCTCGCGGAAATGGGCGTCCTCCCGGCGCAGGGTGACAATGTGGGTGTTGGTGAAATCGATCGCGTATGTGCCGCTGCCCCGGGCGAGCTCGTGGACATAGGCGATCAAGCGTTCGTAGGTCGTGGCGAGGAGCGGCGTGCCGAGGAGATCGAAGGTAGGCATCGCTTTGGTCACGGCTGCCAAGCGTATCCGTCCGAGGCGGAATGAAAAGCGCGAGCAATCTCTCCTCGAGTTGCCCGGGCTGCGTTGCGGCCGCCGATTCGGCTGGCAAACTGATGTGAACGACGGCCTTCACTTGCGCCCGGGTGCTAGAAGTATTTGAATCCAAATGCGGCACACGCCGCATCTCATTTACAACGCTATGAAATTCATCCTCGCCTATATACTTGTCGCCTTCTCCGCCATTGCCCTGCTGGCCCAGACACCCTCGGTGCCGCCGCAGCCTGCCGCATCACCGGCCGTAGGCGCCGAGACCGCCACGGCAGAAAAAGCCGAGGTGCCGCCGGAAATCCCGCTGCGCGACTTTTTCAAAAATCCGGTCAGCCGCGGCTACGATCTCTCGCCCGATGGCACCATGCTCTCCTTCCTTCAGCCCTGGGAATCGCGCATGAACCTCTTCGTGCGCCCAACCGCGGGCGGTGAAGCCAAACGCGTCACGAGTGAAAAGGACCGCGACATTCGCAACTACGCCTGGAAAGGAAACAAATTCCTCGTCTACGCGATGGACAACAAAGGCGACGAAAATTTTCACATCAAGCGGGTCGACTTGAAGGGCGGTGAGGCCAAGGACCTGACTCCGTTCCCGAAAGTGCGAAGCGACATCATCGACGACCTCGCTGATGTCTCGGAGACCGATATCTTGATCACGCTGAATAAGCGCAACCCGGAAGTGTTCGACGCCTTTCGGCTCGATGTCGCGAGCGGCGAGATGAAGTTGGTGGCCGAGAACCCAGGCAAAGTGGATCGCTGGATCACCGACCACACCGGCCTCATCCGTGCTGCGACCGAGTCCGATGGAGTAAATAACAGTCTCCTCACCCGGCCGGATGAAAAGACACCGTTCAAGAAAGTGCTGACAACCGATTTCCGCGAGCAGCTCAGCCCGCAGTTCTACACCTTCGATAACAAGAATCTCTACGCGGTTTCCAATATCGGCCGGGACAAACAAGCCGTCGTCACGATTGATCCGACCAACGGCAAGGAACTGGAAAAACTTTATGAAAATCCCCAAGTCGACGTCTCGGCGCTCGCCTATTCGAAGAAGCGCAAAGTGGTGACCTTCGCCGCTTTCGATACCTGGAAGACGGAACGGAAGTTCCTCGATAAGCAGACCGAAGAGATGTACCAGACGCTCCAGGAAAAATTGCCCGGCTATGAAGTCGAGGTGGTGGCGAATGACAAGGCGGAAGAGAAGTTCATCGTCATGGCGAGCAACGATCGCTCGCCCGGCACGCGCAATCTCTACGACGCCAATACCGGCACCCTGACGAAACTGGTGGAAGTCGCGCCGTGGTTGAAAGAGGACCAGCTCGCGGTGATGAAGCCGATCGAATACAAGAGCCGCGATGGCCTAACGATCCACGGTTATCTCACTCTGCCGCTTGGGCGGGAGCCGAAGAACCTTCCGGTCGTGATCAATCCGCATGGCGGCCCGTGGTATCGCGACACCTGGGGTTTCAATCCCGAGGTGCAATTCCTCGCCAACCGCGGTTACGCCGTCCTCCAAATGAACT
>JALYOR010000192.1 GCA_030856765.1 Verrucomicrobiota bacterium
ATATCAATGGGTGCTGTCTTTCGCCATGATCGCCCAGTTAGTCGCCGACTCCGGTCTGCCCCGGATGATGATCCGCGAGATCGCGAAAGACCCGGAATGTGTCGGTAAGATTACCGGAGCCGCCGCCGGACTTATCTGGGCCATCTCGCTGATTATGATTCTGGTCGTCGGTGTCATCGCCTTCTTTCTGCCCTACGGGCTGGACATGAAGATTGCCGTCATGCTCATGACGCTGGGAACTCTCGCCACTTTCCACGGCGCCGGCTATAGCGCGGTTCTACGGGCCTTCGAGGATAACGAACTGAACTATATCGGTTTCATCCTGCAAAAGATTCTGCTCTTTGGCTTCATTCTGGCCATGCTGCACTTTCGAACCGGGCTGGTCGGTTTTGTCATCGCCCACCTGGTCTCGAATATCTTGCTCTGGAACTTCTATCACTATCTCGTGGGCCGATTTTACACCAAGGTGAAGCTGCAGATGGATCTGCCGCTCTGGAAGGATCTCTTTTTCTCCTCTATCCCCATGGGCGGCGGCGTCATGCTCCGCCAGCTCGCTCTCCACATCGATATCTTCGTGCTCGGCCTGATGACGAATATGACCACGGTCGGCCTTTTCGGCGGCCCTTACCGTCTCAGCTGGTCTTTGCGCACCGTCCCGCAAACTCTTTCTCTGCCGCTTTATCCGCTCTATTCCAGGACCGCTCATTTTACGCCCGACCGGTTCGGGGATGTCTACCGCCAAAGTTTAAAATTCTTTACTCTCATCGGCGTGCCTTTCGCGGTCTTCTTTGTCGTCTGGTCCAAGCCCCTCCTGACTCTCGCTCTCGGCAGCAGGTTCCTTCCGGCTCTCCCGGCCATGCAGCTTCTCGGTTTGGGATTAATCCCATTTTTCATGTCCACCATCTTTCAGTATCTCTTTGCTGCTCTCGATGCCCAGAAGGGATTTTTCCTTAGCACTTTGTTCGGTTCTGGCCTCCGCGTTATCCTGCTCGTAGCCCTCATCCCTCGCTACAACTTCGTCGGCCCCGCGCTGGCCTTCGTCTGCGCGGAAACCGTGACGGTCGGCATCTGGGTTTTCCAGCTGCGCAAGCTTGGCTACCCGGCCCACCTTTTCCAAATGATGTGGCGCCCCCTCGTTACCGGCGCGGCAATGATTTTAATCCTTTACGCGGTGCGGGAAGCTCCGGTGATCTGGCAGCTCGGCGGCGCTATTCTCGCCATCCTGGTTTATGGCCTGGGTCTGCTGGCTCTGCGCGCTTTTTCCAGCGAGGAGATTTCACAGGCGCGTGAGGGGATCGCGTTCGTTTCACCCTTCGTCGCTTCTTGGACGAAAAAACTCAGGCGAGATCCGTGAACTCACCCAGCAGCTTGGCCGCAGCGATCGCGCGTCTGACATCATGGGCGGAAGCAGCCGGCCGTCTCTGGGCTACCTATTGGCTCTTACTGATTGCCTCCGTATTAATCGTCCTCTCGGCCGTGCTCAAGTGGGTGCACTTCCCCTTCAGTCACAATCTTCCCGGCCTCAAATTTTCGCTCTTGGGTGATCCGGGAATCAATCCGCATATCACTCCGTTCTCGATGGCCTTTCTGGGAATCGTCCTTCTGGGGATTGGAATCCTCTTCCGAAAACGCTTCGCCCTCGTCCTCTGTCTGGTCGCGGCCATCCTGGTCACGCTTTGGGCGTTGGCCCCGGCTCAGATTGCATTCCGTCAGCCCTCCGTCCTGGCCCGCCTCACCTACGAACTGGAGGTAACGCCAGCACTCAACATCTTTTCCAAGGACTACCTCGTCCAAAACTATGGCTCACCCGAACTCGTGCCCAAGCGCCTCGTTCTCTACAGCGCATGGGGTCGATTTTCCGCGGCCGTTTCCTTCTTGCGCTTGGGCTGGTTTTGCTTTGGGCTGGGCGCCGCCCTGCTCGCCATTTACGCCCTTGGTCAGTTTCCGGGCAATCGATTCTCGATGGCCTTGACCTTGCTCTGCCTTCCTGTGGGCGCGCTCTTGATTGTGCTTATCCCTCCTCTGATCGGCCAACGTTTCTACACCGCCGGCAATCTGGCCTCGGCTCATGGTCATAATCAGGAAGCGATCGATAACTTTCGCCGCGCGATGTATTGGGACAAATGGCACGCGCATGATGTCGACCTTTACGCCACAATCGGTCGACTGCAGAAACAGATGGGTGTCACCTATAATTCTCCGGAAAGGTATATTAGCCGCGCCGTGGACCTGCGGGCGGCCAGTGAGTTCGAAGCTGCCATCTTCGAGTTCAGCAAGGCCGATCAGGCGAGTCCCGCATTGGCCGCGACAGCCCGGCGGGAAGTGGCTGTGACCCGGATGTCCCTCGGATTGGCTCTTTATCGAGCCGGGGGAATTGGCAGCGCCGTGAATAATTGGGAATTGGCTCTGGCCGAAGATCCGAGCCTGATTTATGTCATGCCCTATTTGGTTCGGGGTTACTACGACCTCGGTCGGTATCAGGCGGGGATTGACACGGCCCAGCGACTGGCCCGCTTGATCAGAGACCACAAATACACTCTGGCCAACGTTTACTCGATGGCCGCTGATTGTTACGCAAAGCTGGGAATGGACGCTGAAGCGCGCACTTACTACAGACGCTCGCTGATGGCCGACCCGGTCTTGAATTATTGGGCCTTGACCGGACTGGCAGGAGAATAGTTATGGAAGATCGCTCAGGACAGAACCAGACCCTGCCAAGCGCCGCGCTGCGGTGGTCCTGGGGATTGGTCGTCGTCTGTGGCCTTTTGCTCGGATATTACTTTCTTCAGACCTATTCCACTCCCAAGCACCGGCAGTATCAACTCGATTTCGGCAGGGCCCAGTGGATCGAACCGGTCGATTCACCTGCACCGATCGGTTATTTTCGCAAGGTGGTACACCTGGGCGCGTTACCAGAGCAGGCTTGGATACAAGTCGCGGCCTCTGATAACTTCGGCTTGGACATAAACGGTCGTTCCATCGCCAATGTCGATTCCGTCAAAACTTATGAGGCCGGAATCTACGACATCAAGAATGCTCTCAAGGTTGGGACCAACGTCATAGGCGTCTCAATCTCGCGGACTTCCTACCCTGGACCCGCGCAGTTGCTGGTTCGCGGCAAGATCACCGAGCCGGGTGGAAACACTACCAACATTCTCTCCGATGAATCATGGAAGGTCACGAATAAGACTGGTATCATCGCCAGTTCCGAGAAATGGGACTCGATCCGGGTGCAGGATGAAACTTGGCCCAATGCCCGCCACTCCTACCTGAACGAAGAGCCAGTCCCCCTTCGCTGGGTCGACGTAAACCCGCTTTTAATCCAACTCCCCCGCATCGGTTACTGGATCATGGCGGATGACTCCCCTTCCCAGGCTGTCTTTTCCACCACCGTGTCGGCCACTCATCAAAGACAGGAGACATGGATTCAGGTAGCGAGTTCGGGCGATCTGGATTTGTCCGTGAACGGACATGTCATTGTGAGCGCGACCTCCTCGGTCGCCTCGGGCAAGAGCCTCCCGCACCTGGCCGCCCAGCAACCGACTCCCCCGGCAACCGATAAGCTGGGCCGTGTCCCCAGGGTGAAGGAAACGACCAGTCGCGAGAAGGGCTCTCCCTTTCAATCCGTCGTTCTTTCCGCCTATGACATCAGTTACTGGATGGAATCGGGCCCGAATGTCATCGTCGCGGCTGTCCGCAACAATCACGCACCGGCGAGCCTTTTCTTGGACGGCTTCGTCGTCCAGGGAGATGGCAGCCCGGCTCGGTTCTCCACCAACGCTAGCTGGCGAATCGGCGATCGGCCGGAGGAGGATCAGACGGAAGCGCGTCAACGGGTCGTCCAAATCGGACCGGATGGGGTCGCTCCTTGGGGCTATCTTCCCCAGGACGTGGCCCGGCTTGTCGACCGCTCTGGCTTTGCCAGCCTGCTTCATTCTTGCTTGATCGTTGCGCTTACTCTGACAGTAGTGGTGGGTCTTTGGTTCTTGGTCTCGGCCTTTGTCTCTGGTTGGCGCGGCGAGCCACTCGCCTTCGCGATGTCGCGGGATGCTTTGCTTCACGGGCCGATCTTTGCCGCTCTGCTTCTTTTGCTTTTGCCCAACTACGACCCTCGGTTCCCTGACGAATGGTCGTTCCAACCAAAGTTTGTCGTTGGAGCCTTCGCCGCCCTGATTCTCGTTCGTTTGTTCCATCTCCTGGTCGATCGCTGGACACCAGCTGCCAACCGCTCCGGAGTCGAACGGTTTCGCGCCGGAACTCGATGGGAAGCACGGAAGACTCAGTTCAGACAGGTGGTGTCGGGGAATCTGCGACTGCCAGAGTTCTTCGAGATCCCGTTTCGGCAGCTATGGCCCTATCTCGTTTTGATCCTGATCATGTTTTTGGGGTTGGGACTTCGTTACCACAACCTCGGCTACATGTCGTTTGATCACGACGAAATGGGCCAGGTCGCGAGATCGAAAGGGGTTTTGAGCCTCGGCTTTCCTTACACCATGGCGGCAGGCCAGGTTCGCTGGACGACCACCTACGAGGCGGTGCCTTACCCGCTCGCTCTTTCTGGATTCTTATTTGGCTACTCGGAGTGGTCCATGCGCCTTCCGGCCTGTCTTATGGGAACGCTCTGCATCGGCGTCATCGGGCTGATGGGACGGCGGTTATTCGATTGGAGGGTCGGTCTCTTTGCGGCCCTCGTCTATGCCTGTTTACCCCTGAACATCCGATGGGCACAAAACGCATTCTACCTCTCCCAATGCCAGCTCATGGCAATACTCACCTTTTGGTTCTTCTATGAGGCGATCCGGACCCGACCTTTGGATAGACGATATCTCACTGTGGGAGCGGTCACCTTCTGCCTGTCTTATCTCTCCTGGGAAGGAACGGGCTTCCTTCTGCCTGCGCTCTTCATCGGGCTTCTCCTCGTGCGATGGGGAGAGTGGTGGTGGCTGAAGGAATTTCATCTCTACCGTTGTCTGTTCTTCATGGGGGCCGTGGTCGTCGCTCAATACTGCTCTCGGATGCTGGCCGGCATGCCTTACCTCCAGGTAGGTTCCGGTCTCTCCAATCTCACCGGCCCGTCGCTCTTTTTTATGGCGCCGGGCTATCAGCCCATGTTCTACGTCGACAAGCTGCTCCTCTCGGAAAATCACGTCTTTTTTACGCTCATGCTCCTGGCTGGTCTGCCGTTTTGCTGGAAACATGCCGGCTTCCGCTACGTAGTCGGCCTTCTGGGGACGCTTATTATCCTCCATACGAATTTCCTGGCGGCGCTTTCGCCGCGTTATTCTTACTACTTCCAGCCTCTCGTGCTGCTCGGGGGCATCAGCGCGACTGTCTTGCTCTACGATCGTTTCCTGGCACTGGCGCGCGGTGCGGGCGACTCCCTTGTAGCACGATTTGCCGCCCACGCAACGGGTCTCATTCTGCTGGTCCTGCTTTTCGTCCAAAGTAACGAGTCTGTTCTGAAGGAATACACATTGTCGAGAACCGGCGACACGCCGCAGATGATGAGCCGCCTCAACACCTACCGCTATGATTACCGCGGAGCGGCGGAGTTCGTCATGCAACACGCCCGACCGGGAGATGTGATCATGCCCGGAATTCCTCATGTCTTTAACTACTACACTGGCGTGTCCGGCGATTACTTTCTCGACACTCTGTTTAGTTCCAAGGTGCCCTATAATCAACTCCTGACTGAGCCGCGGTTCGTAGATAAGTTCTCCGGCCTTCCGGTCATTCGAAACCTGACCGAACTAAAGGAAGCTGTGAATCGGTCGGGGCGAGCCTGGATCCTTTACGCCCCCTACTCGTCGTTCGAGAAGCTCAACAGTCCCGCTGTGACGGAATATATCCACGACAACGGTAAAGCGGAATTCGAGAGCTACCGGACAAAAGTTTTCCTCATCCAAGCCGCCCAGCCCGGCCTCGACGTGGCTCAGTCGCGTTAGATCGCGGAGTAGACGCGGTTGATGGCTTTGCGGGCCGCGGAGCGCGCCGTAAAGATCATCGAATCGAACGAGCCTTGAGAGCGTGCCTTGGCCGCCCGCAACTCATCAGCGATGCGTTGCACTTCAGTTGGATTGGCCGCGACTGCTTCTTCGAAGACCTCGCGGCTGTAGTCGTAGAGCTCGATGTCGAAAGCGTTCTTCTCGTGGATCAAATCCAAGGTCGATTGGGGTAAATCCCGTTTCTTGGGCCGGGAGCGAGTAACGTTAAAGCTCGAATAAGAGCTCAGCTTCCAACCGAAGCGCAATTTCATGAGCGCCAGACTCTCTTCCAATCGATCGGAAAGCCCCACCACGCTGAAATGATTTTGCATGTTATACTTGGCCTGGTCGACGACCTCGCGCGTGCAGGACGACTCATATTTGGCACCGGCGGTGATCTTTGACTGCACATTGTCGCGCTGCGCACGGCGGACAAAGTCTTCCAAAGTCCAGTTCTCGCGCTGAAGTTTCCAAAAGAGCGGATGCAACTTGTAGTTCCGCATAAAGTAGTAGGCTGAGATCACGCGATCGACCGGATCCCGCAGCACGGTGATGTAAGTGGCGGGCTGGGGGAGCACTTCGTGCAGGCCAAAGGCCATGTGGCCCTTGAACATCCGGTATTTTCTCAGCCGCTCCGGCGGGAGTCCCCGGAGATGCGCGGCCGACCAGCGAAAGAGAACGGGATCGACCGAATACATTTGCGAAAGTGGATACTCCCATTCGATCAAACGATTGACAGTCGTGCCGGCGGTTTTGGGGAGATGCAGGAAAATGACCGCTTCATCCCCCGGGCGCCCGCGGCCGGAAGAACTGGCTGACGTTGGCTGGGCCGTTTGCTCGGTGGTCGGTGTCGTCGAATCTGCACTCATCGTTGTTGCTGCCGGTACTTTCCCTCGGAAATTAGCTTTTTTTTGTATCCTTCGTAGCCCAATTCCCTGGCCTCCCGCCAAGCCCTGGCCACCGCACTGGAGGTCTCTACGCTAAAGCCATCGCCGTGCCAAAGCTCCCAGTATTCACCCTTGGCGTGAACCACATTGAGCGCTGCCATTTCCATCGATCCCATGCGCTCGTTGGGACGCGAAAGGGCGGCCAGGCTCTGAAAGCCGTGGTGGGCCCGGTCGCGATACTTTTGCACCAAGTCGTAGGTCATCATCCCGCCATCTTCCTTCCGACCGGTTAGCTGGCAATTCTGGATGGTGAATCGCTCGGGATGTTTGCTTAAGCCGTAGTCGACGACGCGCTCGATGAAGGATGGCGGCAAATCCAACACCTTGGAGATATGGAGCGAAATCTCCTGCCTGGGAAAGGCGGCGCCCCAAACGTCGATGAAATTCCGGTACACTTCGAGCAGCCTCGCATCGTAATCACCCAGGGCCTGCCAGCGATTGAGATCCGCGCGTGTCTTGGGCAGGTGCATTTCCGCACTGAGGAAATTGGCGCAGGTCAGGACCACGCTAACGCACATGGGATCCTTCGCATAGCGCTCGCCCAGCCGTTGAATGATTCGGGTGAAATCGCGCTGATAAACAGGATCCCATGGAACCGGAATGTTGATCGGCTTTCCATAGTTGGCACGATGCGGATTCGTTACCTGTGTCTTGAAAGCCCTGGCTCCCTCCGCGTAGACAAACGATGGGGTATTCGCTCCCGGCTTAAGACAGAGCTGATATTTTTTGCCCGCCGAGCGCAGCACTTCCACCGCCCTATCCACCGCGCTGAAGTCAGGTTTCCCGGACTCCTTCTCGATCCACTCCCATGGGACGTGAAGGCACACCCCGCTCAGGTTTGGATTCGCTTTCACCTGAGACGAAAGCTCGTTCAATGCCTGGTCATCCACCGGTAGCTTCTGCATCACCCAAAGACCCGTCCGAATCGGCGGCTGTTCGAAGGCCATACTGGAGCACGGCGGAACGACGGCCACTGCCATCAGGCAAAGCCACCTGCCCATCGCTCTCAATCTGTGAGTCGAATGCATTTAATCAGAGTTAGAACTCAATCTTCTAACGAGATTTACCCCCCTTGAGGTGCTTGTTGAAGAAGTCGATGATTTCCGAACTAAAGGCCGGGCCCCCCACTCCGTGACCCCGTCCTTTCTCGATATCCAACGTCGTATCTACTCCTCCTTCTTTGAGCTTCTGCGCCAGGATCTCCGCTTGCTCGACGGGGATGGACTTGTCGTTCTCGCCATGGATAATAAGAAAAGGCGCATCGTCCTTGCTCGCATAGGTCGTAGGACTGGCGGCGATCGCTTTCGCCCTGGTTTTCTCAATCGGACCTCCCAGAAACTGCTCGATGGATGACTTGGCGATGCGAGGCATTTCCTCGTTCGAATTCGCGACCGTCTGGTAAAATTGCACAATATCCGACGGCCCAGCCATAGTACAGACTGCCTGCACCCGGCTGGAGAAATTAGAGTTATCGCCGGCGCCCTCAAGGTCCGCCACGCCGCCCGTGGTACCGAGGAGAGCCGCGAGATGTCCTCCCGCAGAGTGACCCCACGCCCCGATGTGGTCAAGATCGATATGATAGGTCGCAGCATGCGCCCGAAGCCAGCGGACGGCTGCCTTGCAATCCTCGATCGCCGCGGGAAAGGGCGCCTCCCCTGAGAGCCGATAGTCGAGCGTGACAACGATATAACCCTCTGCCATCAGGTTAAGCGGCGGCCCATGATTTTTTCCACCACGGCTCCAGCGGTTGCCATGTATCCAGAAGACGACCGGCAAGGGATGACTGACCGACTTGGGCGAGTAGATGTCGAGTTGGAGATCGCGGCCGTCGACGTGCTTGTAGACCAGGTCACGCACAATGTTGACGTCCGGATAATCTCCCCGACGACGACGTCCATCCGCTGACTCGGCCACTGGCGTCCCCCAGGTCGCGATGGTAATGACGAGCAGGCACGCGGCGAGCAGCCGGCGGCGGAATACATTGGTGTGAGTTCTCATACGGCGGATGCGATCTTGTTTACTAAGAAGCGACCGGCTCCCAAAGTCGAGTTACAGAAGCCTTGAACTGAGCCCGGCTTTGGCAGGGAGCGCAAGGCGGCCAATCCTTCTCGGACGGCTGCCTCTTTCCTGCCCAGGCTTTCTTCGAAAAGAGCTTTGCCAAAGTCGTAGAGTTCGAGATCGAGCCGGTTATGATCACGAATCATCTCCACCACGCCGGAATCAATTTCCGGCCGCAATTTTGCAACCTTCCAATTGTCATACGAGGGAATTTCCCAGTCAAATGTAGTCGCCATGAGCATAAGACTTTCCTCGAATCGCTCCGAGATCCCAACGACGCTAAACGATTTTGTCAGATTTTCCTTGGCGATGTCGAGTAAGCGCTCAGCGCCGGC
The DNA here is from genome assembly GCA_030856765.1 of Verrucomicrobiota bacterium. Taxonomy (GTDB): domain Bacteria; phylum Verrucomicrobiota; class Verrucomicrobiia; order Chthoniobacterales; family UBA10450; genus Palsa-1392. The sequence goes on from JALYOR010000192.1 coordinate 9,325, forward strand.
CGTCGCCTCCTTAACTCCGGCAATGAACTTGCACTGCATGTTCTGGCGCTCAGGAAATTGCCGGACACAATCTTCTACGCTCAGCTGTTCCTTTTTTAACTTTCGGTGCAGCGGATTAAGGGGTCGGCGGAGGATAAAGTGATAAGCGGAGAGAACCCTGGCCACCGGTTCGCGGAGCAGGGTGAAATAAGCCGCTCCCTGAGGAAGATATTCGTGCACCCCATAATAGAGGTGCCCCCGCACCATGCGCAGCTTCCGACGCCTTGCTTCGGACAACGCCCGCAGCCGCTCAGCCGTCGCCCGGATCCGATACGGATCCATGGTGAAAATCGTGAGCGGATTATACTGCCACTCGATAATACGGTTGAGCGTCGTTCCGGCCGTTTTCGGAATGTGTAGAAAGATAAGCGCCTCGCGATCCATCGTGGCAGAACGGTTACGGCGCTCTTCCGCCCGATCAACTCCGCCGCCCCGATGGCAACGGCAACTCGAACTAGAGCATCTGCCAGAAATCATTTCCGGCTGTGCCGGAAAGTTGTAGCACGCGGCGCTGACCCCGGCAGCGTAAGAGCTGGTCACGCGCCCGACCAGTCGGGGTCAGCGCCCCCGGCTACAACTTCGCCAACCGCAAGCTTCTTCTGGCAATCGCTCTAGTTGGCGGAGCCGACTCGATCCTCCCGCGTTTGCGAGATTCACTCTGCAACCTCGGCCGACGGAATAGTGTCAAAAACTTCGCGCAATCGACCGCTCTCGAACATAGCTTGGGCGACGTTGTGTGTACTACCCGGCTGGGGGTAAAGCTCTACCTCAGGCAGCCCTCGGAGGTGTTCGGCGTGGGCGCGGTCTCTGGCATATCCCTCACAGTAGAATATCTTGTAACGGGTCCGGCCATTATAGTTCGCCAGCAGCAGGGCAAGATCGCGATGTTCCTCGCTGATCCGCTCGATATCCTTGCGGCCGCCGAATTTCTTTAGATCGTCAAGGTCGATCCGCGTAACCGGTGCGAATGCATAGACAGCGTCCACCTGAAGATAGTGACCAAAGAGGATCGCGGCATAGCCGCCGGACGACGGCCCGAAACAGTATGACTGCCGGACATGAGGTAACTCTTCACGACATCTTCGGAGGCGCGCGATGATAGCGTCAACGTCCGTGATCTCCGCGTTTAACCCTCCCTGATAGAAAAAGCGGTAATAATCCTTGAGTAGAACCAGGTTGGTCCGGATCAAACCGGTTTCGCGGAGAACCGTCAAAGGCTGCATTCCCAGCCCGCCCGCCATCCCGTGGAAGATATAATTCAGTTGACTGGAGCTCTCTCGCTCCCAGACGATCAGGGCGCCCTCCGGACGCTCTTCAATCTGCCGACGCAGTTGCCGGTTATACCTGCGCGCGCGAAACGAGGTCGGCACAAGGTGGTAGAGGAGGCCCTTGATGCTAGTCATCCTGGCAGGGAAATAGTCATCTATGCCGTTCATCGCGGCGCGCCGGAACAGGAGGTTCTTGATCCCAGCCATACTATGAGCCTGAATCTGTCGCCGCCGGCTCCGAGGAACCGCGGGTCTTGCTTTGCAAGCGCTCGCGCATCGATTGACCCCCCGCGCTGACGTAACCGCTGGCTTGCATCTGGCCGGCCAGCAGCTCCTCGTCATCATATTTTTCAAGGCCAAGGAGTTGCAGCGTCTGGGTCTGAAAGGTCTCGTCCAGGCGCCCGAGCACCCAGGCGACAGCATGGGTGACATTGTGGGTTTCGATAGTCCGCAGCAGCGGTCCGTCGGTTAATTCCTTGCGATTTCGATCGAGCAGTCGGATCACATCTCCGAATTTCATCAGACCGACGTCATTACCGAAATCGACGAATTTCTGCAGCCAAGCCTCGCGGAACAGGTGGAGCGTGGTGAACAGGAATTGATAGACGGGGCGGAAACAGGGCAGACTCGCGCCGGGCATGCCGGGAACGGGCTGCTCGACAGGATCCAAAAGCGCTTCCTCGACCGGCACGTCAAAAGGGCTCTTTGTCCAGGTTAAGCTGTTGGCGATATCGATCATGACGGTCCGCGTCCCTGGCTGCTCAATGGTGCGCACGAGTTTAGGCAAATGGTCGCGGTTCAAGCGACTGCTGATTTCTTCGCGGCGAGCATCTTTCGCCCAACCAAAAAATGGACAAAAACCGAGCTTCTCCATCACAGTCAACACCGCTTCGCGATCTCTCGGCGCGACCATGAAATCGATGTCATTCATGTGTCTCGTGCCGAGGCTGTCGTAAAGGGTCGATTCAAACGTCATGCCTTTGGTGACGACAAAGGGAATCTCGCGGCTGGCCAGCCCCTGCGCCACGCGGACGGTTTCTCGTCGGAAGACTTCGATCTGCGTGCGATTCCATTCCAAGACCGATTCCAAGTGCTGATAGATGCTCATCGGCACGTCGAATCGGAGGTCGGCGGAAACGATGTGGCAGGCCAGCATGGGAAGCATCTTGTGCCGAATTGACTGCTCCAGCAGTTCGCCCCAATCCAACGTGTCCGACAAAAGAAGATCACGAGTCGCCTGCCGCTCCGAGTCATCATTAATGCCCCGCGCCAGTAACTCCAGGATCGTCCACTCGGATCCCAATGATTGGTCGGGCATTGACCTGGTCATGATGCTTTTTTGCGGTCCAGGAGCATCTGGACTGCGTCTTTCAGCGCTCCCGCAGTCCGGAAGGTCCCTTCCACGAGCATGTCGTCGGGGAAACGAATTCCAAATGTCTTCTCCATGTCCAGGAGAACCGCTACCGCGGTCATGGAATCCAGACCGAGCTGCACGAGTTCCACGTCGTATTTGATAGGGTTGGGCTTGGCCGAACGGAGGTGGCGGCGCAGGCACTCCTCGAATTTATCGGTTATATCTTCCATAAGTTACATCTCCCAAGATTCACTCGATAGGTTGGGTTCGAACCCGCTCGTGCCCCAGCCTTAGGCGATGCGCCGAAAGGACTGAGGTTCCCCGGCAGCACACCTCCACCGGCATTTCCAGGCCGGCGAAAGCGACCAGACTGGCAGTAAGACCGTAGGCGCCGACGTTTGGGATGGTCACAACATCGCCCGCTTTCAAAGGTGGAAGAGATGCGTCGCGCGCCACGTAGTCCAGCGCGTAATCCGTCGGACCCATCACGTCAGCGGGTGCGAGTGTTCCCTCGTAGTGCCCGGCGAGCGGCTCGATTGACGCGACAGCCCGATAAATCCGGCCCAAGCCCGCCATTCCGCCCAGATGGACCATTCCGGTATCAAGGATGATATGCGTCTTGCCCTCGATCGCGACCTTCACGTCGAGAACGGTCGAGAGCAGAGTTCCGCACGAAGCCGCGAGATACCGTCCGGACTCGAACCAAAGTTCCGCATCGGCAGTCAAGCTGCGGAGCGTAGTCACCCGCTGCATTTTTTCTCCCAAAGTGGAGATATCTATGGGCTCATCGGAGGTTCCAAACGGCCACGGAAACCCGCCGCCAAGATCGAGGATGCGCAAAGGTAACCCGGCCTGAGCGATTTCTTCGGCGAGAAGAATGGCATATTCGAAGGTCTTGGCCAGCTTGTCGGCGCTCTCGATTTGCCCGCCCGAATAGATATGGATTCCGACCAACTCGGCGCCCTTCAGACCGCTGACCCGGGCGACCCCGCCTTTGATTAATTCCGTTGGGTCCGCACCGAAGTGGCTCTGCATCGCACCAACTCCAACGGCTCCTGCCGGAAGACCTGAGACCTGAAGTCGCATCAAAGCCTGCGCCGTCTGCTTTGTTTCGGCAGCGACGGCGGCCAGGCGTTCCAGGTCATACCAGGAGTCGCAGGAGAAATGGGTCACACCGGCCCGAAGCATCTCGCGCACGACCGGAACAGTTTTGCCCGGCCCCGAGCAAAGGATTCGATCAGGCGAGAAACCGGCTTCGAGCACAACCTTCAATTCCGACGGCGCGGCAATTTCGACGCGGCAGCCGGCTGTTCTGAGAGCGGCGCATACCTCCGGAAGCGGGTTCGCCTTGGCCGAGTAGAGCACCTGCGCCGACTTCGGAAGCAGGGCGAAGAGCGCTCTCGCCTGACGCTCGGCTTCGTCGAGGTCGTAGACGTAGAGGGGTGAGCCGTATTGCCTGAGCAGTTCCTGGCCGAAACTAGGTGCGATCAAAGTTTTTTTCTGCGGTAGAGGGGACGGTTAACTTCTCCAGACATAACTGGCGGACCAAAACACGGTCCACCTTTCCTCCGCTGCCGGTCGCGGGGAAGGCCTCCAAATGCACGAACCAGCGAGGCACCATGTGATG
>JALYOR010000196.1 GCA_030856765.1 Verrucomicrobiota bacterium
GGAAAGGTGAAAGACCTTCTTCACGTCGATCAGCTTATCCATGATCTCGGCCTGGCCAGCGTTGCGCGGGATCCCATCGAGGACGAGCACGTCGATGTCCGGTTTGAACTGGTGCGCGTCGACCGCGGCATCGATGCGGGCTTTCCAAAGTTCGACCGTGATCTCGTCGGGGACGAGTTCGCCGCGGCTGGAGTATTCAAGAAAAGCGCTCCCGAGTCGGGTGCGGGTATCGATCGAGCGGAAAACGTCGCCGCAAGCGCAATGAAAAAAGCGCGGAATGGAGCCGAGCGACCTGCCCTGCGTGCCCTTGCCGCTGCCCGGCGCTCCGAAAAGAAGATAGGTGGTGTATTTCATCGCGGTGGCGTTATACCCGAAATCAGCCGGCCGCACAACGCGGAAACTGCCATCGTTCGAGGGGAGTGCCTAACGAGAGCTGAGCGCCTAGCTGGCGGACGCTTCGGCCGGCACGACGTTGACCCGGCGCCCGGCGCGATCGAAACGCACCTGGCCGTCGACCAGAGCGAAAATCGTGTAGTCGCGCCCGAGGCCGACGTTCTTGCCGGGGAGAAACTTCGTTCCTCGCTGGCGGATGATGATGTTGCCGGCGACGACGCTTTCGCTGCCAAATTTCTTCACGCCGAGTCGCTTGCTGACGCTATCGCGACCGTTCTTGACGCTGCCTTGTCCCTTTTTATGAGCCATGAGGAAAGTTGAGAGTTGCTGGTTGAGAGAGCCGCTATTCGGCCGCTTCTTTTTCGGTTGCGGCTTTCTTCGATTTCGAGCCGAGGCTGATGCCGGTGATCTTGATCCGGGTCAATTTGCGACGATGACCGACCGTGCGGTGGTAGCCTTTGCGGCGGCGATACTTGAAAGCGATGACCTTCTTGTCCTTGCGCTGCTCGACCACTTCGCCGCTCACGCTCGCGCCGGAGACCGACGGACTGCCGTGAGTGAGCTTGTCGCCATCGGCGTGCATGAGCACGTCGGCGAAAGTCATTTTTTGGCCTGCTTCGCCTTCGAGCAGATCCACGTCGATCGTGTCACCTTCTGCGACGCGATACTGTCTGCCGCCTGTTTTGATAATTGCGTAAGCCATAGCCTTGGGAAAAGTCGGTGAAAGTCACACAGCCCCGCTGTTTTGACAAGCGGAAATCCGGCCGGCGAGGTCTCGCCTTAAGTTTTCGGGTGCTTGAGCTCCGTTCGCTCGACCCGGACGGCGTGTTTATCCGGCTCGATGTGGCCGCCGAAATAATCCGCATACACTTGGGTGAACTCGGCGCCAAAAAGCAGGATCTGCGACGAGTAGTAAACCCATAGCAAGAGCGTGATGAGCGAGCGGCTTTTTGCGCGATGTTCCGGATCACGTCGATCGCGCTCCGGTCCAGGAAGTAGCCCAGTTGCGTAGTCATTCGTTCCCAGGCGCCGGCCGGATCATTGCGAAAGATCAGGCCCAGGATGGCGAGCAAGACGAGGATCAGCGGAGCCAGCGAGAAGACGGTGTAGTAAGCGAGGGCCGCGCCGAGTTGCGGGGCTTTGTCCTCCAGCCATTGGCGGAACGTCTCCTTGAAGATATTGAGCGTGGTCCCGACGATATTTTTCCCGCGCAGGGTTTCGGGTGCCTCACTCATGGCTAACGAATCGGATTTGATTCGGGGAAAGGCTGGGTCGTTTGGGGAAGAATGGAGGCACACGATCAGGTTGCGGAGAGCGGCGCAGAATCTGGGGAGCGCGTGCGCTCCCCAGAGTTTTCGTGACGCCGCGCAGCGAATCACACCGCTCATTTCGCCGCGTTCCCCTCGACGAGAAAAGTGATCTCGGCTTCGGGCGGGTGCGCGGAGTAATGCGCGAGCAATTCCGCGCCCGCACCACAACGGAATTCTTCAAACTTTTTTCGCCAGCTCGCGCGCGACGCAGAGCCGGCGATCGGGCAGGAACTCCGCGCAGGCGGCCAGCGTTTTGATAACGCGATGAGGAGATTCGAAAAAGACCGGGGTCTCTTCTCGTTCCGCGGCCTGGCCCAGCTCGCGTTCGCGCCGACCCCTCTTCGGCGGCAGGAAACCGCGATAACAGAAATGCTCGAGGTCGAATCCCGAGCCAACCAATCGGCGTTGGTGATGAGCTCGGCGAGCCGCTCCACGAGTTCCGCGGTGCGCCGCGCGGAGGGTGATGTCGTCCAGGTTACCAATCGGGGTTCCGACGACATAGAGCTTGGTGCACCATGCGCCAGAAGGCCGACCCACGCTAAGTCTGGAGCCATCTTGAGCCGCCGGAGAATGCGAGCGGCGCCTGGAACGCTCGCGGTTTCCGCGGATTGGGAGAACGCTTCTCGTGGCCTAACGATCTATGGCACCGGAAACAGGCAGGCTACAAAACAAAATCCGGGAGCCGAATCGGACGGCTCCCGGATCAATGGTTGAATTGAGCGAGACTGCCAGGAAGCCGGATCGGACGACCTGCTGGCTAATATCGTGTGACTTTACTGACGGACTTTCACCCGCACTTCATTCGAGCAGTCGCCCGTATCGGCTTCGCAGACTTGGTAGGTATGAGCACCAACAGCGGCCCGGTCCTGAGTGGAACCGTCGTCATCTGTCGTAGCGACCACCACACCGTCGCGCAGGACGTTCATGTCGCCGCCATCCGCCGGGCTCCATTCCAGAGCCACCTTGGTGCCGCC
>JALYOR010000217.1 GCA_030856765.1 Verrucomicrobiota bacterium
GGGGTGAGTGTGGAAGATAGCCGCGTCTTCCATCGCATCGATGATCTGCGGGAAGTGCCCGCGGCCATTCGCTTCCTCTCCTGCGAGCCGCTTATCGGCTCACTGGCTGGGATCGATCTGCAGGGGATTCATTGGGTGATCGTCGGCGGCGAGTCCGGGCCGCATTCGCGGTCGATGGAGATTGAGTGGGTGCGAGAAATTTTTCGCGCCTGTCGCAAGCAGAAGGTGCCGTTCTTTTTTAAGCAATGGGGCGGCACGCGCAAAGATCTGACCGGCCGAGAACTCGGCGGTCGTACCTACGACGAGATGCCGGTGGCGGCGTAGGGTGGCTATCTCGTTTCGGTTCCTTTTTCTTCGTCGGCTGCGTCTATTTGCAAAGCGGCGTGGCAGCATTCAATTTGCCGGATTGCCCCACCGATCTGCCCGGGAAGGAAAGAGCGTTGACTTATGTTTGGCCCACTGGTGACACTGCGGCCGGTGCCGGGAGATTCGTTCCCCGACGGAAGCAATTAACGTAGGCACTTAGGCAGACAAACCTTATGAAACAGATTACACCACTGGCCGTCCTGGCTTCCGTTGCGCTCGCGCTGGCGGCTTGCGACAGCAAGACGACCGAGACAGTCCAGGAGAAAGCCGATCACGCGAAGGAGGTCATCGAGACCAAGAGCAAGGAAGTCGCGAAGACCGCCAAGAAGACGATCAGTGAAGCGCGGGACGCGGCCAAGGATGCCGCCAGGGACGCGGCCCCGACGATGGATAAGATGGCAGAGAAGGCTAGGGATGTGACGCACGATGCGGTCGAGAAAACGAAGGACGCTGCCCAGAGCGCGATGGAGAAGATGAAAGATGCCGCGAGCAACGCCGACGCTGCGACTTCATCGGCCACGCCGGAAGGGACGCCCGCTAACGCGGCAGAAGCCACTCCGACTCCGTAGCGCGACGGTTTGCCAGGGTGCGCCGGGATTTTTCCGAGCGGCCGTTTACTTAAAGGATAAACTGCTGGCCAGCGCATGCGCGCGCTGGCGCAGCAGGTCGGGCGTGTCGCGATAGGCCGGGCTGGTGTCGTCGAGCGCGACGACCGCGTCGAAGAGCTCGCCCGGCTCGCGGTCTTCTGCCTGGCCGACAATCGCGAAGACGCGCTTCCCCGCCGTGCGGGCGAGTTGCGCCACGCCAGCCGGGGCTTTGCCGGAAAGGGTCTGGCGATCGAGTTTGCCTTCGCCGGTGATGACGATGTCTGCTCGCGCTATTTTTTCGTGTAGACCAATCAGTTCCGCCACGACTTCGAATCCGGAACGCACCGTGGCGCCGCAAAAGGTGAGCAGTCCGAAGCCGAGGCCGCCGGCTGCGCCTGCGCTCGCTGCGACGCGATGATCTGCGCCGAAGGTGTCGGCGGCCACGTCCGCCAGCCGGCCGAGAGCGGCTTCGAGAATTTCCATTTTCTCCGGGGTGGCGCCTTTCTGCGCGCCGAAGGTGCGGGTGGCGCCTTCCGGGCCGAGCAGGGGATTACGTACATCACAGGCGGCGACGATTCTCGGCAACATGTGTTCGCTAGGCGGGACGATTCGCGCGAGATCGCGCAGGCCGGAGACCGCCCCGGTCATTTCACGGCCGTCCGCCGCGAAAAATTGGAAACCAAGCGCGCGCGCGAGTCCGAAGCCGCCGTCGTTGGTCGCGCTGCCGCCGAGGCCGAGAATGATCTCGCTCGCGCCACGCTCGGTGGCGAGGCGCACCATTTCGCCGACTCCGAAAGTGGAAGCAGACAGCGGATCGCGTTCTTCGGGCTTGATGCGGAAGAGCCCGGCGGCCGCGCTCATTTCCATGATCGCACGCCGCGCCTCAGCCACCCAACCGTAGCCGGCCTCGACCGGCCGGCCAAGCGCATCGTGCGCCAGGCAGGTGATCCACTCGGCTCCGAGCGCGCGGCAGATCACCTCGGCCGTGCCCTCGCCGCCATCGGCCAGCGGACAGATTTCCACTTCCGCGTCGGGCCAAGCCTCCCGCACTCCGGCCGCGATCGCCGCACCAACTTCCCGCGCGCCTAACGAGCCTTTGAACTTGTCGGGCGCGATTAAAATTCGCATTCGCAATCTCGCACTCTGGCCAACATTAAGCATTCATGATCGACAAGCCAGATTGCTCTGCGCCGCGCGGCCGGTGATTTCGACTTGTCTCAGTTCGAGAAAACCGCAAGCTCACTCCATGAATTTCCTGCTGATTTCTGCTCATGAATAAGCCGCTTGACCTTCGCCTCGCCAAACGGATGGCCCGCCTCGGGACCGAAACCGCTTTCGAAGTCCTGGTCAAAGCGCGCGCGCTGGAAGCCAAGGGTCGCGACATCGTCCACCTCGAAATCGGCGAGCCCGATTTCGATACGCCGTCTAACATCATTGAGGCAGCGACCGATGCGCTGCACAAAGGGTTCACTCATTATGGGCCCTCGGCCGGCATGCCGCAGCTGCGCGAGACGATCGCACAATATGTGAGCGAGACACGCGGGGTGACGGCGACGTCGGAGGAAGTGGTCGTCGTTCCGGGCGGCAAGCCGATCATTTTCTTCACCATCCTGGCCCTCGTCGAGGAAGGAGACGAGGTCATTTATCCGAATCCCGGGTTCCCGATCTATGAGTCGATGATCGAATATCTAGGCGCGAAAGCGGTCCCGATTCAGTTGCGCGAGGAGATGGATTTCCGCTTCGACGTGGAGCAATTCGCCGGGCTGATCAACGACCGCACCAAGCTGATCATCCTGAATTCGCCGCAAAATCCGACCGGCGGCATGTTGACCAAGGAGGACGTGGCAGGGATCGCGCGGGCGATCGGCGATCGCAACATCATGGTGCTGACGGACGAGATCTACAGCCGCCTCATTTTTGAGGGCGAGCATCATTCCATCATGTCGATCGACGGGATGAAAGATCGCTGCATCCTGCTCGACGGCTTTTCCAAGACCTATGCCATGACCGGCTGGCGGATGGGCTACGGCGTGATGCGCGCCGACCTGGCGACTCATATCGCGCGCCTGATGACTAACTCCAACTCCTGCACGGCCAGCTTTACCCAGATGGCGGGTATCGAGGCGCTCCGCGGACCGCAAGGTTCAGTCGACGAGATGTGCGCCGAATTCAAAAAGCGGCGCGACATCATGGTCGACGGCCTGAACAAGATCAAAGGCTTCTCCTGCCTCCTGCCCAAGGGCGCATTCTATGTCTTCCCTAACGTGAAAAAGACAGGATGGCCGTCGAAGAAGCTGGCCGACGCCTTGCTCGAGGATGCAGGCGTGGCCGCGCTTTCCGGCACGGCTTTCGGCGATTTCGGCGAGGGCTATCTACGTTTCAGCGTAGCTAACTCAATCGAGAACATCGAGAAAGCACTCGATCGCGTCGGGAGCTGGGCCCAGAAGAATTTATGAGTCTGTAACTGGTAATCAATCTCATGTCCGATAAGAAACGAATCTTTGCTACCTCCCGCATCGGCGACCCGGCCGAGAATCGCCTGCGCGAGCAGGGCTATGACCTGGAAGTCTTCCAGGGTCCGGAAGCGCCGCCGAAGACGCTCATCGTCGAGAAACTGAAGAGCGGTATCGATGCTTTGATCACCACCCTGCGCGACCCGATCGACGCGGAGATCTTCGAGGCTGGCCAAGGCTCGCTCAAGGTGGTGGCGCAGATCGCGGTCGGCTTCGATAACATCAACCGGGCCGATGCGAACAAGTATCAGGTCCCGTTCACCAACACGGCCGACGTTCTGACAGAGGCTACGGCGGAGTTTGCCTTTTTCATGATGGGAATGCTGGCGCGAAAGATGTATGCCAGTGAACGCCTCGTCCGGGATCAGTCATGGCCATCGTGGCATCCGTTTCTACCTTTCCTGGGTGATGAGGTTACCGGTAAGACGATCGCAGTGATCGGCACGGGCCGGATTGGCCTGGCGATGATCAAGAAGTGTTCCGGCTTCGACATGAACATTCTCTGCTACGACCCGGCTTATCATAACGACAGCTATATTAGCGCCATCCAGGAATTGATGGACCTGCGTCACACCAAGGAAATCCAAAAAGAAAAGACCTGGATCAAATATGTGGACTTCGAGGAAGCATTAAAAGGCGCTGACTATGTGAGTATCCACGTGCCTCTCCTGCGGGAAGGCGAGACCGACAAACCCACCTATCACTTGATCAATGAAAATACGCTTAAGCTGATGAAACCAACGGCCTATCTCGTGAATAGCTCGCGCGGGCCGGTGGTGGACGAGAACGCTCTCGCCCAGGCATTGAAAGACAACGTCATCGCTGGGGCGGCGCTCGATGTTTTTGAAAAGGAGCCGCTCCCGCCGGAGTCACCGCTCCTCGATCCCGAGATCGCCGATCGGACGCGGTTGTTCCATCACTTCGCCAGCGGTGGAAAGATCACACGGCTCTCGGTCGATCCCGAGAAGGGAATGGCCGGTCGCACTGCCCAGGCGGTGATCGACGTGCTGGAAGGTCGCTACGAAGGCGATCCGACCAAAATGCCCTACGTGGTCAATAAGGAAGCGTTCAAGAACTAGCTGCCAGCCCAGGTCACAAGGCTCCCACTGCGCGTGAGATCAGGAGCACGACGATAGAGAGAGAAATGAAGACCTGGATCATGGCGAGGGCCTTGGCCCAGCGCGCGAGAAGAGGCGCATCCGTCGGGCCGAAGGTGGCGCTCTGAGTGAAAGCGATAAAAAGGTAATCGACAAAGTGAGGGTGCCAGCGCGTGCAGGCGAATTGTCCGCGCTCTTCCTTGGGAATCTGCATTTGCGGGAAGAGGAAGCTGCGACTGCCGAATTCTTTGCGTTCCTGCCTTTCGGTGGGTCCGCCGCCGTCGATGCGCCAATACCAGAGGGCAAAGACAATGACATTGGTCAGCCAAAGGAGCGCCGCGGAAAACAAGAGCTGGAGCGGAGGTTCCTTGTGGGAAGGGAGAGCATGCACCAGGAGCAGGACCGAGCCGGCCAGCGCGAGGGTGATGATGGAACTGATGGTAAAACCGAGGATGCGGTTGAGCGATAGGTTGCCCATGCGATGACTCACCACCGTCGGGATGAGAAGGACCGCGATGAGCGTCGGGAGCAGCCAGATCGGACCGAAAATCAACGAACGTGGGAGGGCGAGATAAATGCCGGCAACGGCAACGAAAGCGAGCAGCGCCTGCCAGCGCGGTTCTGGCTTGTCGATGTGAGAAGCTCCCTTTCCCATCGCTCCGGATATAACATGAAGTGAGGCCGGGCGAGAAAAGATTCACACCGGCTAAAGGAAAAGGTAGAAAGAGGACGACATGCCGATGCAGAATCGAATTTCACGACGAAAGGCGGCGAAGTTGATCGGAACGGCGGCGGCGAGTGCGCTGCTGCCGATTGGAACGTCGCGTCTCTTGGCTGCCGATACGTCCCGGATTCTGAAGGCGATTCCCTCGACGGGGGAAAAGCTGCCCGTCATCGGGCTCGGGAGCGCGGTGACCTTCGACATCCGCGGCTCCGCGCAGGAGGCCATGGTCAGGGAAGTCATCGCGCTGTTTGTAAAACTCGGCGGGAAATTGATCGATACCTCGCCGGCTTATGGCAACGCCGAGAGCGTGATCGGCGATGTCGCTTACAAAGCGGGCCTCACGAAGTCGCTCTTCTTTGCGACCAAGGTCTGGACGCGGAGCAAACCGGAGGGGATCGCCCAGATGGTACGTTCCTTGCAGCGCTTCCGCACTCGCACGATCGACCTCGTCCAAGTGCACAACCTCGCCGACGTCGACCGCGAGATGGGCGCGCTGAACGAGTTCAAGGCCAAGGGAAAAATTCGTTATACCGGGATGACTCACTCTGAAAGGAAGGGCCATGGCGAGATGGAAAGAGCGATGAAGGTCAACAAACCCGACTTCATTCAGATCAACTATTCGCTGATGGATCGCGCGGCGGCGCAACGCATCCTGCCGATGGCGCGCGACATGGGGATCGCGGTTATCATTAATCGGCCATTCGGTGGCGGTGGGATCTTCCAGGTTATTTCCCAAAAGCCGCTCCCGACCTGGGCGGCGGAGTTCGATTGCCACTCCTGGGCGCAATTCCTTTTGAAATGGATCGTGTCGCACCCGGCGATTACTTGTACGATCCCGGCGACGAACAGCGTGAAACATCTCGAGGATAACATGGGCGCGAACGTCGGCCGGTTGCCCGATGCGAAGACGCGCGACCGCATGGCCTCGCTCTTCGTCGGGTTCTAGTTGGAGAATCGGCTGTCCCCGGGAAACTTCCACCAGGTGATTCGCCGCCCGGCGCGAGAACTTTGTCGGGCGGGAAGGTTTGTGCCATGCTCACGCCCGATGGAACCGACCGAGCGTGCACGTTTTAACGCCAACTTCACCGACGATCAGTATACCGCCCTGCTCCGCGCGGTTAATGAGACTCAGATTTGGCCGGCGGATTTCCGTATCTCGGAGACCCCGATTTTTCTCACGCCGGAATTCACCGAGGAGATCACGACGGCCGCGCGAGAGATCGTGTCCCAGGTGCAGAAGCCGGAGTTCCAGGAGCACGCGCGCGGCGCCATTCCACCGCGGCTGATCGTGCCTAACGAGAATCCTCACCCGCTTTTCTTGCAGGTCGATTTCGCCGTTTGCGCCGACGAGGATGGAGGGCTTACGCCACGCCTGATCGAGTTACAGGGTTTCCCAAGCCTCTATTCCTACCAGCTCTTTTTCTGGCGCTGTTTGCGCGAGACTTTCCCCGATCTCCCGGAGGGCTGGCAGCCCTTTTTCAGCGGGCACGACGAGCATTCCTATCTCGAATTGCTCCGGAGTGTGATCGTAGGGGACGCAGATCCCGAAAACGTCATCCTGCTTGAGATCGAGCCGGAGCGGCAGAAGACGCGGATCGATTTCGCCCGCTCCGAGATCGGGATGGGCGTTCGGCCAATCTGCCTAACGAGCATCCGAAAGCGTGGTCGGCAGCTCTTTTACGAGCGCAAGGGACGCGAGATTCGGATCGATCGGATATATAACCGGGTCATCTTCGACGAGCTGCTGCGCCGGAAAGAATTGCGGCCGGGTTTCGATTTTCGCGACGATCTCGACATCAAATGGGTCGGACATCCCAATTTTTATTTTCGGATTAGCAAATACTCGCTCCCTTTCCTGAAATCGACCTACTCTTCGCCGGCTTACTTCGCGGATGAATTTCCACCTGACGAATCGCTGGAGGATTACGTGCTCAAGCCGCTCTATTCCTTCGCCGGGCTGGGGGTGGAAATGGATCCGACGCCGGAAAAACTGGCCGCGCTGGAGGATCCGCACGCCTCCATTCTGCAACACAAGGTGACGTATGCGGATTTCGTGCCGACGGTCGACGGTCACCGCTCAAAGGCGGAAATCCGAATGATGTTCCTCTGGCCGGAGAACGGTGAGCCGGTTCTGGTCACCAATCTCCTGCGGATGAGCCAGGGCAAGATGATGGGGGTCGACTTCAACAAGGACAAAACCTGGGTCGGCTCGAGCATCGCGCTGCATCAGGCCTAGTTCTCCGTCTGCTGTGAAGTGATGGATGGTTAGCTTCGTTGTAGGGGCGGTCCTATGACCGCCGAATCTTTCGCTGCTATCCACGCCTCGGCGGTCACAGACCGCCCCTACAGGGCGGCCATAACTTTCCCCTCGTTTCACCACTGACGCAGCACTAGTCTTCCCGAAAGCAGCGGAGCGGAGTCGAGGGCGGCGTCCCAATAGAGAAGTTACCGGAATGTTTGGTCCCGAAGCCGGCTGCGGTATTGTTTGCGGCGTAGCGAATGGAAACGACGGTGATCGGCAACGCGATGACGCGAATTGGAAACCTCCACTGCCCGGTCCCGAATCAGTCCACTGGCATGGTGACGGCGGCTTGCATCTCTTCGTAAAACGGCTGGTCGAATTCGGCGAAGGCGTTGTTTGATTTTAGTTGGGAAAGGAGGTCCAGGGCGCGCCGGTAATGCTCATGCGCCATTCGCAAATGGGTGCGGCGTTTTTCGGCGGTCGCGGCCCGGGCGAATTCGCGGTGTATGTGGCCGATGTTTTTGCGCATGAGCGCCAGGTCGCGCAGAGCAATCAGGTGCTTCGCATCAGCCTGGTAAAGACTTTCAAAAATCGCGGCTGCTTTTTCATAGGCAGCGAGCGAGCCTGGCAAATCCTGCTCCTGGTATTTCGCATCGCCGAAACGCGCGAAAGTTTTGCCCAAGTCAGATTTGTAAGCCGGGTTGTTCGGCTCGTTTTGCTGCAACTCCGCCAGAACCGTCAAAGATTTTTCGAGGTTGACGGCGGCTTCGGAAAAATTTTTCAGGTTGCTGGAGACGACGCCGAGACGCGAATAGCTTTTAGCCAAATTCTGTCTGGCTTGCGTGTTGGCGCGGTCACGCTCGACGGTTTCTTCGGCGATCTGCAAGG
>JALYOR010000219.1 GCA_030856765.1 Verrucomicrobiota bacterium
GAGGCAGGGCGGCAGGCTTATATCGTTTATCCGTTGATCGACGAGAGCGAAAAGCTCGCGGCCAAGGCAGCCTCCGCCGAGTATGAGAAGTGGCACGAGCGCCTCGCGCCTTTTACCTGCGAACTGCTCCATGGAAGAATCCCGGCGGCCGACAAGCAGGCGGTGATGGAGCGTTTCCGGCGCGGCCTAACGAGCGTGCTGGTGAGCACCACCGTGATCGAAGTCGGGGTCGATGTGGCCAACGCCACCGTCATGCTGGTCGAGAACGCGGAGCGCTTTGGGCTCGCCCAGCTCCATCAGCTCCGGGGCCGGATCGGCCGGGGCGAGCACAAGTCGTATTGCATCCTGCTGCGCTCCGATCCCTCCGAGGAGACGATCGCGAAACTGGCCGTGCTGGAGCGGACGAGCAATGGTTTTGAGGTGGCGGAGGCGGATTGGGCGCTGCGCGGCCCGGGCGATCTCCTCGGCACGGCCCAGAGCGGATTGCCCGGCCTGAAGCTCGGCGATCTCCGCACGGACCGGCAGCTGATGCAGCGGGCGCGCACCGCGGCGACGGGAATTTTCCGGGACGACTCCGGGCTGCAGAAGCCGGAGAATCAACGTTTTCGTCGCTTGGTTGTCGAAGAAGGGGGTAAAATCTTCTCCCACGTTAGCTAATGAAAAACCTTCTGAAATTTCTTCTTCTAGTCCTCGTCCTTAGTGCCGGGGTTTCGCTCCTTTACGACTACCAGTTACGTCATGGCCGGCTCAGCCTATCCAAGCGGTCGACCCCCGAAAAATACACGCTGGCCGATAGCCCGGCGGTCGATGGGAAACAGATTGCCAGCCTCGCTTCGTTAAGCAACGAGCGGCGCAAGCTGGTCGCAGGCGTCATCCCCTCGGTCGTCAGCGTAAAGACGTCGAAGCGGATTCAGCGCCGGCAGCAGGGCCTCGATCCCTTCGATTTTTTCAGCGGCAATTTCCGGCAATTCCGGGGCCCGGCCGATGAGGCGATGGTGCAGAACTCACTTGGCTCCGGCGTGATCGTGACGAAAGAGGGCCACATCATCACAAACAATCACGTGGTCGATCAGGTGGACGAGATCGAGGTCGTCCTGAGTGATGGCCGCACCCGCAAGGCACGCGTCATCGGGGCCGACGCACAGCTCGACCTAGCTGTTCTAAAAATGGACGAGCCGGGGGTCGCTCCGCTCAAGCTGGGCGACTCGGATGAAATGCAGGCGGGCGATTTTGTCCTCGCGGTGGGCAACCCGTTCGGTTTCGACGAGACGGTGACGGATGGAATCATCAGCTCGAAAGGGCGCCCCAATCGGGTCGATGGTTTTGGCGATTTCCTGCAGACCAATGCCGCGATTAACCCCGGGAACAGCGGCGGACCGCTCATCAATCTGAAGGGCGAAGTGATCGGCATTAACACGGCGATCATTTCCCGCAGCGGCGGTTCGCAGGGTATAGGTTTCGCTATCCCCTCCAACACGGTAAAGATGGCGCTGGAAAGCCTGCTCAAGCAGGGCCGCATCATCCGCGGCTATCTCGGGATCGAGACGGCTGCGCTTCCGCCCGGCCAGGTCAACCAAAGGGATGACTCCGGTGTCGTGGTCGCGGCCGTGATGCCGAATTCGCCCGCGGCCGACGCGCAATTACAACGCGGCGATGTGATTCAGAAGTTTGATGGCCACGATGTACGCAACATTATCGAATTGCAGCGTTTCGTCTCCATGACTGAGCTGAACAAGAAGGTCGATGTGCAAGTGGCGCGCAACGGCAAGCCGGTCAAACTTTCCACCACGATCAAAGAACGTCCGGCGGACTATGGCCTGGCCAGGGCGGCCCCGCGGCGCGGAGGACCCGGCCAGCCGCCGGTCGAGCCTAACGAGCCGGAGACCGAGCCGGATCAGGCAGAGGCGGGGGATAGCCCGCTCGCCTCAATCGAGGTACGAGAACTGACTCCGCAGCTCGCGCAGAAGCTTGGACTGCCGGCCAGTGTACGCGGGGTCGTGGTCGCGCAGGTCGGGTCGGAGGCCGAGGGCGGCCCGTTGCGCGCGGGGGATGTGATCGAAGCGATCAACCAGGAGCCGGTCACGTCAGTGCAGGAGTATGAGCAGGTGATTGCTTCACTCGATCCGGGTGCGCCGCAGGTCCTTTCGGTCTGCCGGCAGCGGACCCGCTCGTTCGTCGTCGTCAAGCCACGCTAGCGCACAGCCCGCCGACCGCGGGAGCCCGGGGTGATTTGCGCCTAACGGGATGACGGAAACACGCGCCTTGGGGCTGACTTTCGAATGGTTGAATAAGCGCTGGAACATCACAGTCCAAACCTTCACATCAACCAAACCCACTCATGAAACGAATCCTACTCGCAATAACGATGCTCGGTTTCCTGTTGCCGCTTGCGCCACAAGCCAAGGCGGAGACCGATGTCTCGCTCAACTTCTTTTACGATAACCTCTCACCCCAAGGCAGCTGGTACGATGTTGCCGATTACGGCTACGTTTTTCAACCCGGCGTCGCGGTGAACAACTCTGATTGGCGACCTTATGCCGATGGCTACTGGGCCTACACGGACGCCGGATGGACCTGGGTTTCCTACGAGGACTTCGGCTGGGCCACTTACCACTATGGCCGCTGGACCAATTTGAACGACTTCGGCTGGGTTTGGGTGCCGGGCTACGAATGGGGTCCCGCGTGGGTCTCATGGCGCACGGGTGGCGACTACGTAGGCTGGGCGCCCTTGCCGGCACAGCCGCGCAACGTGGTTTACCAAGGGCAAGCGATCACCGGGCAGGTGGATTTCCAGTTCGGCATCGGGCCGCTCTATTATAACTTCGTCGACATCCGCTACATCGGGGAACCGGTCTTGCGCGGCCGCATTCTCGCGCCGAGCCGCAACGTCACGATCATCAATCGCACGGTTAACGTAACCAACATCACCTACAGTAACTCCACCGTTTATAATTACGGGCCGGATTACAATCGGTTGAATCAATTCTCCACTCGTCCGATTCAACGGTTGAGTCTGCAGCGCGAGACCACTGTCGGGGCCAACTTTGGCGGCGGACGGAAAACGAACTTTAACCAGGTGAGCGGAAACACCCTGCGAGTTGTCGCGCCCTCCATCCAAAAATCTGAGCAGCAAATCGCTCCGAAACAGATCAAGGCTAAGGTGGAAAAGCCGAATGTTGAGCACGGTTGGCAGGGTGTGCAAAACCGGCAACAGCTAGAGAGCGAGATGAAGCAGGATACCCCCGAGAAGATGCCAACCCCGAGCTTCCAACCGCAAAAAGGACGCAAACAGGAAGCCGTCGCAGGGGCACGTGGTGGCCGTCAGGCTCCAGCTGCTGAAGAGCAGACCCAGGCACCAAATGCCGGGGCCGGCCAGAACGCGCAGAAGAACGATCAGCAGACTCAGAAAAACGAGGGCCAGGCACAGCAGAATGAGCGGGAGGCGCAACAAAACGAGCAAATGAAGCGCCGTGCCGAGATGCAGCGCAAGCGGCAGGAGAATCAGAACCAGGGTCAGGATCGAAAAGACCGCAGTGATGATTCCGCCAGCGCTCCCGAGAGCGCCCCACAGGCGCAGCCCGATCGAGCGTCTGCCAGCGAGAACCAGCAAGCGGACCGCCAGCAGAAGCAGGAGGAGCGTCGCGCCCAAAAGGCCGAGAAGAAAGACAACGATAATAGCCGTGCGGAGCAAAATGGGGATCGGCAGCGTGCGCCCCGGGCTGAAAAGGCCGATGAAGGGAACCAAGATCGTTCGCCCGGTGCGGACCGACCAGACAACGACCACGCAGACAAAAACCGCGACCGCAATGCCCAGCGCGCTCAGAAAATGGAGCAGGCCGAGCGGCAGAAGTCGGCGGAGCGTCCTGACCGGACTCAGCAAGCAGCCCAGCAAGAGCGTGCCCAGCAGCAGCGTCCTCCGCAAAGGGAGCGCGCGCAGCAGGCTCGTCCCTCGCAGCCGCAGGGTGCTAAAGACGAGCCGGCCAACAGCCCGCGGAAAGGCAAAAAGAAACCTGACGCTGAACCCACCCCTCAGCCGTAAGGGGCAGGCTAAACTTCAACGGCCTCGGGAGAAATCCCGGGGCCGTTTCGTTTTTCGAGAGGATCGAACTGTGGCGTGCGCCATCCCAGCGCATCGGGCATCGCCGGCTCTCGCGACGCTGGAATCCGCTGAGACACCCGAACGCTACAGGAGCTCGGCGATCTGGACCGCGTTGAGCGCGGCGCCTTTGAGCAGTTGGTCCCCCGAGACCCAAAGCGCGAGGCCATTTTCCAGCGCGCAATCCAGCCGAAGTCTTCCAGCCTGGCAATTATCCTTGCCGGCGGCAGCGAGCGGCATCGGGTAGAGATTCTCCCCGGGCTCATCGACGAGGTCGAGCCCGGGAGCATCCATGAGGGCGGCGCGCGCTGCTTCCAAGCTGACCGCCCGTTCAAATTCGGCGCTCAGTGCGACGGAGTGAGCGCGGTAAACCGGCACACGCACGCAGGTGACCGATGCGGTGAAGTCCGGCAGGTGCATGATCTTGCGCCCTTCGTGCTGCATCTTCATTTCCTCTTTGGTATAGCCATTCTCAAGGAAGGAATCGACGTGTGGCAGGACGTTGAAGGCGATTGGATGCGGGTAAACTTCCGCCACCGGTTCGCCTCCCGCCGTGCTGGCTTCGACCTGGCGCTTCAATTCTTCAATCGCGCGTGCGCCGCTGCCCGAGACCGCCTGGTAACTGGAGGCGAAAATGCGGCGCAAACCAAAAGCTCGATGCAAGGGGTAGAGCGCCATCAGCGTCACGGCTGTGGTGCAGTTCGGGTTGGCGATGAGGCCGCGGTGCGCGCGGGCGTCGTCCGGATTGATCTCGGGTATGACCAGCGGCACCTCCGCGTCCATTCGAAAGGCGGACGAATTGTCGATCACGACCGCACCCGCCGCTTGCGCAAGCGGGGCAAATTGTCTGGACGTGCCGGCGCCGGCGCTGAAAAAAGCGAGGTCGATGCCCTCGAAGGAATCGGCCCCGAGCGCTTGCACGGGAAATTCCTGCCCGCGGAAAACCAGCTTCCGCCCGGTCGAGCGAGCCGAGGCCAGAAGCCGCAGATTCTCTACCGGAAAATTGCGCCGTTCCATCACGCGGAGCAGCTCGAGTCCAACCGCGCCAGTCGCGCCGACGACTGCGACGTGATATTTTTTCGGCATCGCGAGCGCAGTCTATCGCCCGCACCCTGAGATGCAAACGTCCACGCCGCTCATTCGAATTTCCGTCGCTGACCAGCGCCTCGACCTCCTTTCCGGCGACTCGCTCCTGGCCAGCTATCCCGTCTCGACTTCGCGTTTTGGGTTGGGATCCGAGGAGGGCAGCATGAAGACGCCGCTCGGCAAATTCAGCATCGGCGAGAAGATAGGGGCCGAAGTTCCGGCCGGAACGGTCTTCCGCAGCCGCATTCCGCTGGCTCCGGAGGAGGCGCCGCAGCAGGCCGATGACCTCGTCCTCTCGCGCATCCTCTGGTTGCACGGCCTGGAGGAGCACAACGCCAACACGCGCGACCGCTTCATTTACATCCACGGCACCAATCACGAAGAGGAGATTGGCCGCCCCGCCAGCCATGGCTGTATCCGGATGAGGAACGCCGATCTGATCGCGCTCTTCGAGCAGGTGCCGCTGGGGGCGGAAGTGGTCATCCATAGTTAGGAAAAAAAGGCCGAGAATTTCGTTGCGCGCACTGGGTTCCCCGCCTAAACAGTCGGCAGCAACCTGCTAAGGAAGGAGGCGAGTTATAGTGAAATTAGTCAAAATGATCATGATCGTGGCCGTAGCGGCCGGCGTGTTGAGCCTGGGTGCTTGCGCGCAGAAAAAGGAGACGATGGCGACCCAATCGACGGCCACCACCGGATACTCCAAGTAGTCTTCACCGGCGGTTCGCCTCCGACCGGACAACTTTAACCAAGAGGCCAGGTCGTGTACGCGGCCTGGCCTTTTCCCTTTTTCGGCGGACGGTCGCAGGGAGTGAGTGGAAATTTCGGGGCGCTTCTCGTAGTATTCGCGCGATGATGCAGTTGAGCGGCCGTCCTTTATCTCTCGAAGAAATCGAACGGGTCGCTTTGGATCACGAACCCGTCGAGATCGCTCCCGGCGCTCACAAAACCATTCACGCGTCGCGTCGCGTCGTGGAGGACATTGTGGCGCGCCACGATGTCGTTTATGGCATCAGCACCGGCTTCGGGAAGCTCGCCGACGTGCACATTCCCCCGGACAAGCTAGAGCAACTTCAGGTCAATCTCGTCCGCAGCCATTGTGCCGGGGTCGGCCAGCCGCTCTCCGAGCCCGAAGTCCGGGCCATGATGCTGCTCCGGGCCAATGTCCTGACGCTCGGTTTCAGCGGCATTCGGTTGGAAGTCATCGAGTTGCTGGCGGGGATGCTGAACAAGAACGTCTGGCCGGTGATCCCCGAAAAGGGTTCGGTCGGCGCCAGCGGGGATCTCGCGCCCCTCGCGCATCTCGCGCTCGCCCTGCTCGGGGAAGGGGAGGTGTTTTTCGAAAGTGGGCGAATGCCGAGCCTCGACGCGTTGAGAAAAGCGGGGCTCGAGCCGACCGATCTTCACGCCAAGGAAGGTCTGGCCCTTCTGAATGGCACGCAGGCCATGCACGCCGTGGGTGGCCTCGCGCTCTTGAGAGCGAAACGCCTCGCGCGCGTCGCTGACGTCGCCGGCGCGATGACCCTCGAAGCGCTTAAGGGCACGCCGGTGGCTTTCGACCAACGCATCCATGACGCCCGGCCACATCCGGGGCAGAAAGCCGTCGCGCGTCATCTCCTGGCGCTGCTGAGCGAGAGCGAAATCCGCGCGTCACATCTGGAGGGTGATACCCGCGTGCAGGATGCTTACAGCCTCCGCTGCATGCCACAGGTGCACGGCGCCGTTCGCGGAGCGCTCGCGCACTGCGAGGAGGTACTCCGGATCGAGTCCGGCTCGGCCACCGACAATCCGCTCGTTTTTACCGACAACGGCGACGTAATTTCCGGCGGCAACTTCCACGGCGCGCCGCTCGCCCTGGCGCTTGATTACGCCGCCATCGCCACCACCGACCTGATGAGCATCAGCGAACGCCGGATCGATCGGTTAACGAACCCCGATCTGAGCGAAGATTTGCCCGCCTTTCTCGCCCGGCAACCGGGGATGGAATCCGGTTTCATGATCGCTCACGTCACTGCGGTCGCTCTCCTCAACGAGGCCAAGATCCTGGCTCATCCTGCCAGCGTCGACAACCTCCCCACCTCGGCCGGCAAAGAAGATCACGTTTCGATGGGTATGACCGGCGCGCTCAAGTTGCGCGCCATCGTGGAGAATGCCGAGAACGTGCTCGCGATCGAGCTGCTGGCCGCGGCGGAAGGATTGGAATTTCGCCGACCGCTCAAGGCCGGGGCCGGAGTCGAGCGCGCCTACGCCATCCTGCGCGGCCTTGCCCCGCCACGGGAGGAAGACCGCGTCTTCTCGCCGGATATCGAAAAGGTCGCCCTGGCGATTCGACGGGGCGACTTCGCGGACGAAGAACCAGATTTATGACGCAGAAACGAACCATCCGCGCGCCGCGCGGTAACGAGATCAGCTGCAAGGGCTGGCAACAGGAAGCCGCGCTCCGGATGTTGATGAACAACCTCGATCCCGAGGTCGCGGAGAATCCCGACCAGCTGATCGTCTACGGCGGGACCGGCCGGGCGGCGCGGAGCTGGGAGGCCTTCGACGCCATCGTCGCCTCGCTGCGTTCGCTGGAAAACGACGAAACGCTCCTCGTTCAGTCGGGCAAACCGGTCGGTATTTTCCGCACCCATGAAGATGCGCCGCGTGTCCTGATCGCGAATTCAAATCTCGTCGGCTATTGGTCAAATTACCCGGAATTCAACCGCCTCGAAAAACTCGGCCTAACGATGTACGGTCAAATGACCGCTGGCTCGTGGATTTACATCGCGAGCCAGGGGATCGTGCAGGGCACGTTTGAAACTTTCGTTGCCGCGGGGGAGCGCCACTTCGGCGGATCGCTCGATGGCAAGCTGCTAGTCACCGGGGGACTCGGCGGGATGGGCGGGGCGCAACCGCTCGCCGCCACCATGGCAGGTGCTTGTTGCCTCGGGATCGACGTCGACCCGACGCGGATCGAGAAGCGCTTGCAGAGCGGTTATTGCGACAAGATCGCGCACTCGCTCGACGAAGCGATGGAGTTGCTCAACGCCGCGCGCACGAAAGGCGAAGCGATGTCGGTCGGCCTGGTTGGGAATTGCGCCGATGTCCTGCCCGAGATGGTGCAGCGCGACATTGTTCCGGACGTTTTAACCGACCAGACGAGCGCGCACGACGCGCTCAACGGCTACGTGCCTAACGGAATTTCACTGGCGGAGGCGCTCCAACTGCGCGCGGATAATCCGGACGAATACGTTGAGCGCTCGATGGCCGCGATGGCGCAACACGTCGAAGCCATGCTCGCGCTGCAGAAGAAAGGCGCGATCACTTTTGACTACGGTAACAACCTCCGCACGCAGGCGAAGAAGGCCGGTTGCGAGAATGCCTTCGTTATCCCGGGCTTCGTGCCCGAATACATCCGGCCGCTCTTTTGCGAGGGGAAAGGGCCGTTTCGCTGGGTGGCATTAAGCGGTGATCCGAAAGATATCGCGCGCACCGACAAACTCGCCATCGAGCTTTTCCCGGAGGACAAGACGCTCGCGCGCTGGATGAAACTGGCGAGGGAACGAATCCAATTCCAGGGCCTGCCGGCGCGCATTTGCTGGCTCGGCTACGGCGCGCGCGCGGAATTCGGCGTGGCCATGAACGAACTCGTTAGGCGAGGTGAAATCAGCGCTCCGATCGTGATCGGCCGCGACCATCTCGACACTGGCTCGGTCGCGTCACCCTTTCGCGAGACCGAGGGAATGCTAGACGGCAGTGACGCGATCGCTGATTGGGCTTTGTTGAACGCTTTGGTCAATACGGCCGCCGGCGCTTCCTGGATTTCGATCCATAACGGCGGCGGCGTTGGAATCGGCTACTCGCAACACGCCGGCATGGTGGTCGTCGCCGACGGGACAGATAACGCCAAGCGACGCCTCGAACGGGTCCTGACCAGCGATCCCGGGATGGGCGTGATCCGCCACGCCGACGCCGGTTACTCCCGTGCGATTGATTTCGCGAAGGCCAATGGCGTCAGGATTCCGATGGAACCCCAAGCGCGGGACTAGTCCTGTCATTGGGATGTGCGCCTGGAAAACAGTCGTAACCGCCTTCCGGGGTCGTTAGAAATAAACCGTGCCCACCGAATCTGAGGACAATGTTCGGTTCCAGATCGGACATGTCTTATTCATCGACCTGGTCGGTTATTCGCAGCTCTTGATCGAAGAACAGAAGGAGCGCCTCAGCCAACTGACGGAGATTGTGCTCGCGACTTCCCAGGTGCGCGAAGCGCCCAACGAGCAGCTTGTCCGGCTGCCGACCGGTGACGGGATGGCGCTGGTCTTCCGCAACAGTTCGGAGGAGCCAGCGCGGTGTGCGCTCGAGATTGCCGAGGCGCTTAGAAAACATCCGGAGATTCCGGTGCGGATGGGCATTCACAGCGGCCCGGTGAGCGAGGTCAGCGATGTCAGTGGGCGCACGAACATCGCCGGGGCCGGCATCAACATAGCGCAACGGGTGATGGATTGCGGCGACGCCGGACACATCCTGCTCTCGCAGCGCGTGGCCGACGATCTCGCGCAATATCGGCAATGGGCACCGCGCCTCCACGACCTCGGCGAGTGTGAAGTGAAGCACGGCGTTCGCCTTCACCTCGTGAATCTCTACGCCGAGCAACTCGGCAATGCGGCGGTGCCGGAGAAGTTCAAAAGGGGTCGAAACGCAGCCCGGCTGGCGAAAGCCGAGCCCGCTAAATCGAAATTCGTTAGGCTGGTCATTTCTCTTGTCATCCTGGTATTCATCGCGATTCCAGCACTGATCTTTACCCCGGCGATCCTCAAGTCATGGCGGAGCAAGCCGGCGCCAACCGCCACGCCCTCGCCTGTGCCTGCAACTGCGCCCGCGATTCCGGAAAAATCAATCGCGGTGCTGCCGTTTCAAAATCTGAGCAAAGATGAGGAAAACGCATTCTTCGCCGACGGCGTGCAGGACGAGATCCTCGCTAACCTCGCAAAAGTAGCGGACCTGAAAGTAATCAGCCGCACCTCGGTGATGCAGTATAAGACCGGGGCGCAACGCAACCTGCGCGAGATCGGCCAGCAGTTGGGCGTGGCGCATTTGCTCGAGGGCAGCGTGCAGCGCGTCGACCGCAAGGTTCGAGTCAATGCCCAATTGATCGACGCCCGGACTGACGCCCACATCTGGGCGCAAATCTACGATCGTCAGCTGGCCGACGTCTTCGCCATCCAGAGTGAGATTTCGAAGGCGATTGCAGACCAACTACACGCGCAACTTTCTCCGGACGAAAAGTCGTTACTCGAGAAGAAACCCACCACAGACCTCGCGGCCTACGAACTTTACCTGCGCGCGCTGTCTCTCTATGCCGACGCCTCGAACCAACTGCGCGCGGCCGAGAAACTGCCGGAGGCGGCCCGACTCCTCACTCAGGCCGTGACGAGAGATCCTAAGTTTCTTCTGGCTTGGTGCCGGCTCTCTCGCGTGCACGGCCTTATCTATTGGCAGGGCCACGATCACACTCCTGCGCGACTCGAACTCGCAGACAAGGCCGTGCAAAATGCGTTACGGATCGACCCTAAGGCCGGCGAAGCCCATCTAGCTCTGGCTGATTATTATTACCATGGGTTTCGCGATTACGGCCGCGCGAAGGGTGAGCTTGAGATCGCTCGCGAGACTTTGCCTAATAATGCCGAGGTTTACGAATACACCGGTTATATCCTGCGGCGGCAGGGCCAGTGGCCGGAAGCGACACGCAACCTCGAGCGCGCCCTCGAGCTGGATCCGCGCAATTTCTTTATTCTGCAACAGATGGCTCTGGCCTACGAAGCCCAACACCGTTACGCCGACCAGATTGCGATGTATTCACGGGCCTTGACCATCCAACCGGGCGATCCGGCTACGCGCATCTATCGCGCCGAAGCCGAGCTGGAATGGCGCGCCGACATCAAACCGTTCCAGGAGACTCTCGCCACACTCATCGCGGAAGACCCGAGCGTGGCTCCAGATGTGGACGATCCGCGTTATGCGCTCTGCGAACGAACTGCCGCGGCGATGGAAAGAGCACTCAAGAATTATCCGGCGGATGGCCTGGTCACAAATGGAGTGACCTATCCGCTCTCCTACTGGGAAGGTGTAGCCGCACGCTTCGTGGGAAATTCAGATCGAGCACAGAAGGCCTTCAGCGCCGCGCGCGTGGAGGTCGCGACAATCTTGGCGCATCAACCGGAATTCGCCCCGGCCCTTAGTTTGTTAGGCTTGATCGACGCTGGGCTCGGCAAAAAGGAAGAGGCTTTACGCGAAGGCCGTCGCGCCTGCGAGTTATTACCTGTTTCGCAGGACGCCATCGATGGAGTCGCTCTGGCCGTTAACCTGGCTCAGATTTATGCCTGGACGGGCGAGAGGGATCTCGCCATCACCCAGATCGCGACCGTCGAGCAAGCGCCGAATTATTTGAGCTACGGCTTCCTTAAACTGCAGCCTTTTTGGGATTTGCTCCGGGGAGATCCGCGCTTTGAAAAGATCGTCGCCTCCCTCGCCCCGAACCAATCCTCGCCCTAAAGGAGACCATGGGAGAAACCGGGAGGGATGGACGCTGTCCCGTCCCCGCTTCTGGGTGCGAAAGCATCGCTCACCCGGGGCTAGGAGGTAACAGGGACGCAACGCCGCCCGTCCCTCCAGCGTCAGAGAAACTTTCCCACAGATTCGCGGGGGCCACGCGCAGGATTTGCAGTATTATTTTGCTCGAACGGCCGCCGAATCCACGCCAGGACTGAAGGCAGAATGGGCTCCTTTTTCTCGCTATCGTCGGCTACTGCCGGTTGCTCATCGTTCAGCAGAGCGAGCGGCTGCAATTGATGAAGAAAATTGTACGCGCTACGCCGCAGGTCGGCTCCGGGCTTCAAAAAAATCGTCGCCGATCTCGCACTAAAGGATGTGAAGTAGTAGAAGAGTCGGGATGTCCTCCGAGCGAGAGCGCGATCTGGCCTTGGAAATGGGGCACGTCTTTTTCGTCGACATCGTGGGCTACTCAAAGCTGCTCATCAACGAGCAGAGTGAACTGCTGGCGCATTTGACGGAGATGGTGCGGGGCTCCGAGCAGGTGCGGGCCGCAGAGGCAGCGGGGAAACTCATCCGGCTCGCGACCGGCGATGGAATG
>JALYOR010000242.1 GCA_030856765.1 Verrucomicrobiota bacterium
ACGAGCCAAGGAAATCTTTGCCGACCGGAAAGAATGGGAACGCCTGGTCGCCCGGGCGATGGCCTGCGACTTTTCGTGGGCGCTCTCCGCGCGACGCTACGAAGCTCTCTACGGCGAGCTGGTCGCGCACGCAACGGTGGCTGCGTAAGGCCGGGGTCGCGACGCCCCGCCTGCGCAACCTCTCTAGTAATAGTGACGCGCGCCGGCTTGATCGACCCAGAAGCGACGCCCATTTGCATCCACTCCGGTGTTAGACCCGGGAGGAGAATATAGCTCCGGCGCGCGCGCGACATTTTCGTCGCGATTGTAGGCACCTCGATCGAGCGGGGTCTTGCGCTGCTCATTCCACATCCAGTTTCCGATCCTGGGCGTTGGCCCGACGGGCGCACTGTTTGTCCTGGCTGGCGCGGGAAGGGGCCGCGCGGCGGCGGGAGCCGGATGCTCCACCCAACGCTTGAACGGCCTCTCTCACCCGAGAAAGAGGAGAAGGCCCAAGGCGGTGATTTCGACGAGAATGCGCATGCCTGTTATGATTTACGCTGCCCTGGCGCTAAGCGAATCCCGATCGCCCTCCCTCTCGTTAGTCTAAGAGTGAGGGCCAGCAATAAGAGCAGCACCAAGCCGGGCAGGACGACAAAGTAAGCCCAAATGTCGAAAACGGCTGGCGCGATCCCGATTTGCGTCGCGCAGAAATTCGCCACTCGCCGCCCGACGGACCCGATTTTTGCGGTTAGATCGTCGTCGGAAACGGATGCGGCCGTGGCCGCCGCGGGGCGCTGCTCCGTGCTCAGGGGGAGTTGGATGAAGCTGGAATGCCGGTTTAGCTCCAGGATTTGCGCGGGCGTCAGCTCCGCGATCGGGAGGGTCGTGACTCCGCTGGCGTGGGTCAGGGTCACGACGCCGGCGCTCACGTGCGTTACGCGGACGTCCTGCAGAATCTTGTTGTGCAGGGAAAAAGTCGCGACGGGCGCGCTCGCGGGCGTCGGAGCCGCCGCCGGCCTCCGTTGTTTGAAGAGGTTGAGCGCTCGCGTCCATTTGCCGCGTCCCTTCTCCAGTGGCGCTTGGACGGCGGGATAGGTGCGAGCGAGGGAATCGATCTTGGCGATGGCAGACGTCGCCGTGCTGGCAAATTCAGCGTCGAAACTCGGCGGCGGATAAGGCAGGACCGCCAGCACCCCGCCAGCCTTCAATTGCTTGCGCTCCCCGCTCGCGGTGACCAGCGTGGCATAGAGCGAGTTGTCCTGTTGGAAAGAGCGATACTCGAAAACCTCCGCAAACGAGGTCAACGGCTGCTGGTAAAGGACCTGCCCCTGCGGTTCGGGCAGACTCAGCGCCGAGAATGGATGCAGGACCGCCGTCAGAATGAGAACGGTTCCGATCGACTGCGAGATTTTGCGGGGAGACATCGGTCCCAGATTTTCAGCCGTCCGGCCTAACGTAAAGCAAAATCTATTTCGGCACGACGTCGTTAACCTCGGCGATACTGCCGTCGGTGAAGATGATGAGGTTGCCATTACCGTGCACGTCGGCCGACTCGATGAACCACGGCTGTCGCGCCCACTGGTGAGGAGTGGTCGGCTTGTCGTCGAAGCTCATCGGGATGTAATCAACCCGCGCGTTCTGCTCTTTCAGATAATCCGGGTCATGCAAAATCTCCTGCACCGCCGGGCAAATCCAGGTCTGCCGGGTCGGACCGAACTGGCTGAGAGCGTCGATCCAGGCATTGGCAAAATCGGCGGAACCATTATCTGACGTGCTTCGCCGGATTTGCGGCCAGCTCCCGTTGCGCTGTAGGTACAGGTCCGCCGCCAGGAAAAGACTGTGCAGGTTTCCGACGCATTGGACCCGTTGCGCCCGCGTCCGCATCCCCGCGTAGACCGGCAGCAGCATCGTCGCCAGAATGCCAACGATGACAACGACGATGACTAGCTCCAGCAGAGTGAAAGCGGCCGCGCGCCGGCTCCCGCATCCGCTCTTTTTCACGACAGATTCTGCTAGGCCTGTTTAAACCCGAAGACGTCGTAAATCACTTCGCTGTCGACGTTATTGACCGTCAGCGAGAATTGCACCGTAGCGGAGCCGGTCACACGTGCGGCCGAAGTAATCTTGGCATTGAGCTGACCAGAGGCCACTGCCACTACTGTCTCGGTGGTGTAGATGGGATTCCCCATGTCGTCCGTGCCAGTGCGAATCGTGGTCAGATAAGGAAAAGTGGCGTAGAGCAAGCCGTAAACGACGCCCCCTTTGGGATCGGCCAATCCCTGGAAGGTGCCGGTGTAAGTTTGGCCGGTTTGGAAAATCACCAAAGCACCGGTGGCCAGTCCTGTGCTCGGGAAGACCACGTTAAAAAGCCCGATCGAGTTGTTAAACCCTGACACGTCATAGTTAGGCAAAAGCACTCCCGCGTAAGTCCCCGTGACCGGAACCGAACCGCCCGGGTAAGGCGGTCCGCCCTTGATCGCGAAACACTGGGAGGCGAACAGGACGTAGCAGATCAAGGAAGCAAGCAAGGCTTTCATCGCGCGAAGACTAGCTGGCTTGAAAAGATGGCGTCAATCCAAATTTTGCAACGCACTGGGCTCAGGAAAGTCCCGCCGGCTCGTTGGGCTCGATCGCCAAACCGAGTTCGCGCAAAAGGGTCACATCGGCGTCGGCGGCGGGGTTGGCGGCGGTCAGGAGTTTGTCGCCGTAGAAGATCGAGTTGGCCCCGGCGAAAAAACAGAGGGCCTGCCCTTCACGCGAAAGTCGGGTCCGGCCGGCGGCCAGGCGAACGCGGGCTTGGGGGATGGCCAGACGGGTGACGGCAATTAGCCTAACGAGCTCGAAGATATCAACCGGCGGTTGCCCATCGAGCGGGGTGCCTGGCATCGCCATCAGGCTGTTGATCGGCACGCTCTCGGGTTGCGGGTCAAAGTTGCTTAGCACTTCGAGCAAACGGAGCCGGTCCTGCGGCGTCTCGCCCATCCCGACAATCCCGCCGCAGCAGACCGACATCCCGCTTTCCTGCACGGCGGCGATGGTGGCGAGGCGATCCGCGAAAGTGTGGGTGGTGACGATTTCCGGGTAGTACTCGGGCGAGGTATCGAGATTGTGATTGTAGGCGGTGACGCCGGCTTCTTTGAGCTTGCGCGCTTCGTGAGGCCCGATCTCGCCTAGGGTAACGCAGACTTCCATCCCGAGCTGGCTCACTTCGCGAATCGTGCCGAGCACTTGTTCAAACTTGGGCGTTCCATCGCGCACTCCACGCCAGGCCGCCCCCATGCAAAAGCGAGTCGCGCCCTGGGACCGCGCGCGCTTCGCCGCGATCATGATCTGGTCCGTCGGCATCAATTCCTCGCGCTCGACGCCGGTGGAATAATGCCCGCTCTGCGCACAATAAGCACAGTCTTCGCTGCAACCGCCGGTCTTGATCGAAAGCAGACTGCAGCGCTGCACCTGCTCGCCGCGCCAGTGTTGCAGATGGACGGTGCGGCTCTGCGAGATGAGATCGAAGAGCGGCTGGTCGTAGAGGCGTTTAAGTTCCGCGAAGTCCATGCGCTGGGCGACCGTATCGGGGGCGGCGGTTGGTCGCAAATCGAAATGCGCCGCCCGGCCTCAGCGGACCCACCCGGGCACCGGGTAAGATGCGCGCGGATCGTTAGGCGAATAGCTCCGCGATCGGCGCTGCAAACGCGCCTCACCCATCTCTCTTCCGCGCGGGGTGCGGCCAAAAACCGTCACCGGCGTTCCCACCTCGACCGCGTTGAAAAAGGCGATCGCTTTTTCCTCCGGCAATCGGACGCAACCGTGGGAGGCCGGATAGCCCGGTAGATATCCGGCGTGCATCCCGATCGCATTATCGAAACGCATGAAATAGCGCATCGGCGCCGGCACGAAGCGTCCGCCGCGCGGGACCGACATATCGGAGTCGGCATCGGCCACGATCGTGTTGCCCCGCGCGTCCTCGATCCGGCCGTAAAGGGTGGAAAAATGGCTGCGCTCCTTTTCCATGACTTTGAACGAACCCGTGTCGGTGAGGTGGCCGAAGCGCCCAGAGCAGATCGGCGTGGAAAGAACGGCGCGCCCGTTGCGAATGAGATAAGCGGTTTGGTCGCGCAGATCGATCTCGATCGAGGTGGCCGGAGTTTCGGCCGCCAGACCGGGAGTGGCGATCAGCGCGGCGAAGCAGACGCCCGTGATCCACTTTTTCATAAGAAATAATAAGCTCAGCTGGCGATGCCGTGCAACTGCCGAGCCTTCTCTCTAGATGGCAATCGGAGCTTTGATCGCGGGATGCGGGTCGTAACCGACGAGGGTGAAATCTTCGAACTGAAAGTCGTGGATGTTCTTCACCGCGGGATTCAACTCCATCCGCGGCAGCGTTCGCGGCGCGCGGGCAAGTTGCTCGCGCGCCTGCTCGAGATGGTTCCGATAGAGATGAAGATCGCCAAAAGTATGGATGAATTCGCCGCTCGTTAGGCCAGAGACCTGCGCGACCATCCGGGTGAGGAGCGCGTAGCTCGCGATGTTGAAAGGCACTCCCAGAAAGAGATCGGCGCTCCGCTGGTAGAGCTGACAACTGAGCGCGCCATCCTGGACGTGAAATTGAAACAGCGCATGGCAAGGCGGCAAGGCCATCGCCTCCACTTCCGCCGGGTTCCAGGCCGTGACGATGAGCCTCCGGCTGTCGGGATTGGTCTGGATCTGCTCGATGACGCGGGCGATCTGGTCGATTCGTTCGTCGTTAGGCCCGCGCCAATCACGCCATTGCGCGCCATAGACGCGTCCAAGATCGCCGGCCTCGTCGGCCCACTCATTCCAGATCGTGACCCCGCGTTCCTGCAGGTAACCGACGTTGGTGTCGCCGCGCAAAAACCAGAGCAGCTCGTGGATGATCGATTTGAGATGAAGCTTCTTCGTGGTCAGGAGCGGAAACGTTTCCCGCAAATCGAAGCGCGCCTGCGCGCCGAAAACCGAAAGCGTGCCGGTGCCCGTCCGATCATCTTTCGCCCGTCCCTTTTCGAGGACGAGCCGGAGAAGTTCCTGGTATTGCCGCATGCCGCCCTCGCCGCCTAACGAACCTTACATGATCCGCCAGCGCGGGCGTTTGGAGTCCGGATCGGTTTCCCAGAGCCGCACTCCACCGGGGTAGACGTTGCGATTGTGGCCCAGTTCGACCCCGTCGGGCAGCTTCTCGAGCAGCCGGGCATTGCCGCCGCCGAGGACGACGTAGTCGGCGATGACGGCCAGCTTCAATTGCTTGATCACGCGCATCGTCTCGCGCTGCCAATCTTTCTTGCCGAGCTTCTCCAGTCCTTCATCGCCGAGCCAGTCTTCGATAATCCAGTCTTCCTGATAAGGCAGGTCGCCCAATTCGAGCGGGAGAACGTGATCCTTCCAGACGAGCGCGGACCCGAGCCCGGTCCCGAGGCCGAGGAAGAGCATCCGGCCGCCGCCATGGTAGCTGCCGAGCGCCTGTAAGGCGGCGTCATTGATCACCCGGGCGGGTTTCCCGAGCGCTTTGGAAAAATCGAATCCGGCCCAGTTTTTGCCGAGATGTTTGGGGTCGGTCGCGATTTTTCCGTTCCGCACCGGCGCGGGAATACCGAGCGCAATCGCGTCGAAATCCCAGTCTTTCGTCTCTTTCTTGATCTCGGCCACCGCCTCGTCCGGGGTGAGCTTCGGGCCGGAGGGAAATTTTCGTCGCTTTTCCTCCTGCGAGATCATCAGCTTGACGTTGGAACCGCCGACGTCGATGACCAGAATCTTTTTCATTTGCGGTCGTTAGGGAATTTTTTGATCGGCGATAGGCGCATCTTGGAAGCCTTCTGTTTTTCGGCCAGCTTTTTCGCCTGGCGGCGGGAATGTTCGCGGAATTGATGCTGCGCCTGCGAGCGCGGCGCACCCTCCTCGGGCTGCAAGCGGATATAACTCCCGTCGGGTTGCAGCTCGCGCGCCTTGCCGTAGTCGGTCAGGAAACGCGGCAACACTTCGTTGATCACCTCGTCGCGCAATGGTGGCGCCTCGATCGGAAAGGCAATCTCGACCCGCCGATAAAAGTTGCGCGGCATCCAGTCCGCGCTGGCGAGGAAGAGATCAGGCTCCCCAGCGTTCTGGAAATAGTAGATGCGGCTGTGCTCGAGAAATCGACCCACGATGCTGATCACGCGAATATTCTCACTTAACCCGGGAATCTTCGGCCGGAGCGAACAGATCCCGCGCACGATGAGGTCGATCTTCACTCCGGCACAGGAGGCTTCGTAGAGTTTCTCGATCACTTCCTGGTCGACTAACGAATTGAGCTTGGCCACGATCCGCGCCGGCTGCCCGGCGAGGGCGTGGTCGCGCTCGCGTTCGATCAACTCGATCAGCCGCCGGTGCAGATCGAAGGGCGCGACGATCAATTTCTTAAGGCCGGGATAGCCCGCCAGGCCGGTCAGGGTGTTGAAGACGATTGCGACCTCTTCGGTCAACTCCGGCGCGGTCGTGAAGAGACTGAAGTCGGTGTAAATGCGCGCTGTTTTCGGATGATAATTACCGGTCCCGAGGTGGACATAATGCCGTAGTCGATCGGCGTCTCGCCTCACCACGAGGAGCGCCTTGCAATGGGTCTTCAGACCGACCACGCCGTAGACGACGTGCGCTCCGGCCTCCTCGAGACGCCGCGCCCACTGGATATTAGCGGCTTCATCGAAGCGCGCCCGCAGTTCAACCAAGGCGGTGACCTGTTTTCCGGCGCTGGCCGCGTCGATCAAGGCCTCGACGATGGGTGAATCGCCGCTCGTCCGATAAAGCGTGATCTTGATCGCCAAAACCTGCGGATCTTTCGCCGCGCTCTCCACCAACTCGACTACCGGGTCGTAACTTTCGTAGGGATGATGAAGCAAAATATCCTGTTTCCGCATCGCCTCGAAAATATCGGCATGCGGCGGCAGGGCCGGGTCGCGCGCCGGCTGGAAGACGCGATCCTTCAGCTTGGCGAAGGCATCGTTCGCGACCAGGGGCGCGAGGTGGGTCATGGAAAGCGGTCCGTCCAGCTGGTAGAGATCGGCCTCGGTCAGGTTAAAAAATTCGAGGAGCAAATCGGAAAAGTCGGCCGGGCAATCCGCCTCCACTTCGAGGCGCACGGCGTTACCCCGGCTGGAGCGCCGCAATTCCTGCTCGATGCTGCGCAGGAGGTTGTCGGCTTCTTCATCGTCGACATAGAGGTCGCTGTTCCGGGTCACGCGAAAGGCGTGCACGCCATCGAGGACGAGCCCCGGAAAGAGATCGGCCACGTGGTGTTTGATGAGGGATGCGAGGTAAATGTAATTCCAGCTTTCATCCCCCTTCTCGCCTCGCGGCATGTGGATCAGGCGCGAGACGGCTCGCGGCACCTGCACGATGGCGTGCATCGGTTCGCCGCCTTTTTGGGCCCGCGCCCTCACGAGAAGGTTGTGGCTCTTGTTCAGGAGCTGCGGAAAGGGATGGCTCGCGTCGACCGCCAGCGGAGTCAGCATCGGGAAAACCTCCTGCTGAAAATAGCGGCGCGCCCAGGCGGCCCGTTTCGCGCTCAGGTCGGCAATGTGATGGAGGAAGATGTGGTGCTCCCGCAAGAGGGGCTCGATCTCGTTCCGCCAGAGCGCGTACTGCTGGCCGACCAGCTGGTGCGCGACCCGCACGATCGCCTCGAAGGTCTCGGTCGGGCTCATCCCGTCGGGACCCACGTCGCTCGTCTCGCTCGCGATCTGTTGTTTGATACCCGCGACCCGGATTTCAAAAAATTCATCCAGGTTCGAGCTCACGATGCCGAGGAATTTGACCCGCTCGAGGAGCGGCTGTTTCGGGTCCTGCGCTTCCTCAAACACTCGCCGATTGAACTCCAGCCAGCTCAACTCGCGATTGATAAAATTGCGCGGCGCGGCGAAGTCGGGCTGGGCGGGAGCTTCGTTAGGGACGGACATCGGCACGACATTGGCGGGCGTCTCGGCCGTGGACGATGTGGCTTTGTTTGGCATGAACAGGTCGGTCGCGCGAGGCTGGGCGGCGGCCTTCAACTAACTCTTCGTCCCGCCCGCGCGCAAATCCGCTAGGCGGCTGGCACACCGGCCGCTACATTCCCGCGCATGTCGAAAACGCGCGCGAAAGGAAAATTCGGTCTTCCTGAACTGGAAATCATGGAATGGGTCGCGGTCGCCCTTGCCGTCCTCGGGTTGGTGGCGGTCTTCTGCATCTTTTTCATTCGCCGTCAGATCCTCGAATATCACCTCGAGCATACTTACGGCGTGAGTGATCCGGCCTTCTTCGGGTCCGCTCTGGCCCTGACCAATCCGGTCCCCGTCTCGGGCAACAAGATTGAAATCTTACAGGATGGTGATGCCTATTTCCCGGCCATGCTGGCGGCTATTCGCGGCGCGAAAAAGTCGGTTAATTTCCAGGCTTACATTGTTTATTCCGACAAGACCGGCTGGGAATTTCGCGATGCCCTCATCGAACGCGCCCAAGCGGGCGTGGAAGTGCGCGTCCTCCTCGACGGGGTGGGGTCGGGTTGGAGCCTGGATAATTCCGACGTCAAAAAGATGAAAGAGGCAGGCTGCAAATTCGCCTACTACCATCCGCTCCTCTCCTGGCGAATCGATCGGACTAATCGCCGTTCCCATCGCCGGGCTCTGGTGGTCGATGGCCGGGTGGGGTTTACCGGCGGCGTCGGCTTTGCCGAACAATGGTCCGGGCACGCTCAGGATCCGGACCATTGGCACGACGTGCAGGTGCGGGTCGAGGGCCCGCTCGTCGCCATGCTCCAGAGTGCTTTCGAATCGCATTGGGTCAAGACTTACGGCGAAACCCTGAGCGGTCCCGGCCAATTCCCAGGGCTGACAGCGGCGGGCAACATCCGGGCGCAGGTCATTGCCTCCCATTCATTCTCGACGGCGCCGGTCCCGTTGACCGAAGCGATCGCGTTCTCCGCCGCCGAAAAACGGATCTGGATTACGAACGCCTACTGCACCCCGAGCGACGACCAGGTCGAGCTGCTCGTTAAAGCGGTCCAGCGCGGAGTCGACGTGCGTTTCATCGTGCCGGGCGCGCATAACGATCAGCCGCTGACCAAATCGGCCGGGCGCGCCGCCTACGGCGATTTGCTCAAGGGCGGAGTCAAGATTTTCGAGTATGAGCCGACCATGATTCACACCAAAGGCCTGGTGGTCGACGGGATGTTCTCGCTTATTGGTTCATCCAATTTCGATCCGCGCTCGTCGCAGATTAACGAAGAGCTGGACATGGCGGTGTACGACCAGGATTTCGGGCGCCGGATGGAAGCGATGTTCGAGAGCGACCAGAAGAAGTCGAAGGAATACACCTTGCAGCAATTCAAGGATCGCTCGCTTTGGGAGCGGATCACAGAAGAAGCGATGCTGCCGTTCCGTTCGCAGTTGTAGTATTTGTCATCCCGAGCGGCGAAGCGCGGCGAGGGACCTCGCTATTGACAAGCCGCGTTCTCGCACGACCAGAAAGCGTTTATTGCAGTGAGAGGTCCTTCGCCGCGCTTCGCCGGCTCGGGATGACAAATCGCAACCTAGCGCGAGCTGCCGGCGCAGAACGTGCCCACCACTTCCAGCTCGGGCGAAAGCATCACCAGGTCCGCGTCACGACCCACTTCGAGCACGCCTTTGCTCTTCCATCCCATGGCCCGCGCCGGTGTCTCCGTCGCCATCCGGACAGCCTCGTGGACCGGCACGCCCACTTCCTGCACCATTTGCCTAACGAGATCGATCATGCGCGCCGCACTACCGGCCAGAGCGGATCCATCCGCCATCCAACAGGCGCCCTCCCGCACCATGCAATGCGCGCCTCCGAGTTCGAATCGGCTGTCGTTAGGCAGACCCGCCCCCGCCGTCGCATCCGTGACCAGGCAGATTCCCTCCGCCCCCTTCGCGCGATACAGCATCCGCATCAGCGTCGTGCCGACGTGGTGGCCGTCGGCGATCAGCTCGCAGAAGATTTCCGGTTCGCTCAAAGCGAATTCGAGCAGACCTGCGACCCGCTCGCCGTCACGGCGGCGGAGGGACGACATGCAATTAAAAGTATGAGTGACCTGATGCATCCCACGCGTGAAACCGGCGCGGGCCTCCTCTTCCCAGGCATCGCTGTGACCGCCACTGACCGCGATTCCATTCATCGTGAGGCGGGCAATCAAGTCCCGCGCCCCGGGCAACTCCGGCGCGAGGGTGACACGCCGCATTCCTGGACCGATGGCGAGGAACTGCGACACCAATTCCGGCGTTGGCTCCAGAATGAATTCCTTCCGCTGCGCGCCGTGTTTCGCCGGGGAAATGAACGGACCCTCCACATGCACCCCGACCAGTTGCGAAATCCCGGCGCGCGCACCGTTGATCCGTTGCACGACGCGGGCAATCTCGTCCAGCGGCGCGGTAACGGTGGTGAGCAGAAGCGAGGTGGTCCCGCCGCTGAGGTGAAAATCGCAGATCGCCCGAAAGGCTTCCAACGTCCCCTCCATCGCGTCGCGCCCCGCTCCTCCGTGGACGTGCAGATCGATGAACCCGGGCGCGAGAAAATTGCCGCCCAGATCGACAGTTTCCTCCTCCGGTGGCGGGGGTTCACTTCCGACCGCCGCGATGATTCCATTCGTTACCCGCAGCGTCCGACCGTCCTCGATGCGATCGGGAAAAATGAACCGGCCATTGGTGAAGATCATTGGCACCGGCATCATTGCGTTTACGGGGGCGGCAGTCCATCATCCTCCTGCAAATGACTCCCGAGTTCGATGTGGCGATCCTCGGTGGCGCCTTTTCCGGGGCGGCCACAGCGCTCCTGATCAAGCGGCAACGCCCCGAGGCGCGCGTCCTGATCATCGAAAAAGCGACCGAATTCGATCGCAAAGTCGGCGAATCCACCACCGAGGTGAGCAGTTGTTTCCTGACCAAGATTCTCGGGCTCACGAGCTATCTTGGTCACGAGCAACTGGTCAAACAGGGCCTCCGACTCTGGTTCGCCAACCGGCCCGACCAGCCCTTCGACGAATGCGTGGAGATCGGCGCGCGTTATCAGGCCCGGCTCCCGACTTTTCAGGTCGATCGCTCGAAGCTCGATGCCCATTTGCTCGACTTGGCGCGCCAAGCCGGTTGCGAAGTTTGGCAGCCAGCCAAGGTCACCCGTTGCGACCTGAACGGCACGCAGGGGCAATCGTTAGGCGTGAGAGTGGGAGAGGAAGAACGGGAAGTCCGCTGCCGTTGGGTGGTCGACGCCACCGGGCGCGCTTCGTTCCTCGCCCGCAAGCTCGGCCATTTTTGCCAGAACACCGAGCATCCGATCAACGCCGTCTGGGCCCGTTTTAGCGGGCTGAAGGATTGGGACAGCTACGAGTGGCGCGAGAAATTTCCCGATTACGCCGCGGCTTCCCGCACCGGGCGCGCCTGGGCGACCAATCATCTCATGGGCCAGGGTTGGTGGTGCTGGATCATTCCGCTCAAAGGCGGCGATTTCAGCGCCGGCCTGGTTTACGACAGCCGCCTCTTCACCCTGCCGCCGGGCGCGAACCTCGGCGAGCGCTTGCATGATCACATCCTCGCTCATCCTGTCGGCCGCGAAATTTTCCGCGCCGCCAAAGTCGCCGAACACGATACCCGCGCCTATTCCGCCCTCCCCTATTACAGCGCGCAAGTCTGCGGCGACGGCTGGGCGATCGCGGGCGATGCGGCCAGTTTCATCGATCCGCTTTACAGCCCCGGGCTCGATCTTTGCGCCTACACCACCTCGGTGGTGAGCGACCTGGTGGCGCGCGCGCTGGGCGGCGAGGAGATGAGCGCCCGGCAGCGTTATTACAACGAGCAATTCGCGACCACCTATCGCTCCTGGTTCGAAACCCTCTACAAGGACAAGTACTACTACCTGGGCGAGGCCGATCTGATGTCGGCCGCGCTGCTGCTCGATGTGGGCACCTATTTCATCGGACTCGTGAGGCCGGTCTACACCAATCCAGAGCGGGCTTTTCTCGAGCTACCCTTTGAGGGGACGCCGGGGCGGATGTTTGCCGGGATGATGAAATTCTATAACCAGCGGCTGAGCGCGCTGGCCAAAAACCGGATCGCGCACGGCACCTGCGACCGGCACAACGCCGGCTGGCGCGAACTCTACGATGGCTTTGTGCCGGATGTGCGGCTGCACAAACTGATCCGCAAAGGTCTTTTCCGCTGGTGGAAAGCCGAGCTGCTCAATCTGCGCTTTCTCTTTGCGAGCCCGAAGCCCGCGGCGCGGGCGGCAGCGCCCCAGGCGGCCGCAGTCGAAGTCTGATGGGCCGCTGGTGGTGGCATCGCCTGGCGGTGCGCGGGGTCGCCTGGCGTCAATATCTGGATTTTGGCCTAACGAACGTGCCGTTCTATCTCCGGCCGGTCATGATCTTCTTCTGGACCATTTTCTTCTATTTTCTCGCCGCCCCGGCGCGTCGCGCGATTTTGAGCAATCTACGAGTG
Source organism: Verrucomicrobiota bacterium (assembly GCA_030856765.1). Classification (GTDB taxonomy): domain Bacteria; phylum Verrucomicrobiota; class Verrucomicrobiia; order Chthoniobacterales; family UBA10450; genus Palsa-1392. Next base: position 12,447 of record JALYOR010000242.1, read on the forward strand.
GTATTGCCAGGCTCGCATCCCCTCCTCAATCACGCGCGCGCCTGGCTGACTCTCTATAACTTCGCCTGGACCATTTCCGACGCAGCCGATCACAAACTGGCCAAGACGGAGTTCGCCTACGAAGTGGAAGGCGCGGAATTTCTCGACCAACTGGCCGCGGCGCACGGCGCGGTCCTGCTCACCGCGCACATGGGAAATTACGATCTCGGCGCCGCCCTCTTTGCGGAGCGTTTCCAACGCGCGATCCGGATGGTGCGCGCCCCTGAGGCCGATGCGCAAACGGCCCGGCATCTCGACCAATCGCTCGAGCGCGCGGGAGCCGGCGCAGTCAAGGTTGCCTACAACACCTCGACGATGGCTCTGCCGCTCGAGTTGCTCAACGCCATCCGGCAAGGCGAGGTCGTCTCCATCCAGGGCGATCGGGTGGTGGCCAACGTTTCGCACCGCCCCGCCCGGCTCTTCGGCGAAGACGTGAGCCTGCCCGACGGCCCGTTCATGCTCGCCTTTGTCGCGCAGGTGCCGATCTATCCACTCTTCATCGTGCGGACTTCATTTCATCGCTACAAAATCATCGTGCGCCAGCCGATCCATTGCCGGCGCGATGAGCGGGGCCGCGAGAGCGCGATCGAAGAGGCTCTGGCTACGTGGTGTCACACGCTGGAGGAGGTGATCGCCGCCAACTGGTCGCAGTGGTTTGCCCTCGTTCCATTTTTTTCTCCGCGATGAACGCGCCGGGACCGAACCAGATTGGTTATGCTTTCGCGCTGCCGCGTCTGGTCGCGCGCCTCGCCGGCCGCCAGGTGCGCCGCGCGGAATTGAGCCGGTGGGAAGCTTACGGCACAGGGATTTTGGTTTTTGCCATTCCGTGCGTCTTCGCCGCTCGCCTCTTCCTTCCGCTCGTTAGGCATCTCGCTCTTCAGCTGCTTTTTGTCGTCCTCCTCCCGTTTGCGGTCTGGATCGCCTTCCTCCTCGTCTATTTCATCAATGCCCGGATCGCCGCGCTCCTCCGCCGGCTCGGCCTTTTCTCTGCGCCGACCAACAACCCGCTCCAACATGTCGTCATCATCTCGATGGTCACCCTGCTGGCGGCGCTCCTTTTGCGCGACCCATCCGATTGGATCAACTCGTTAGGCGCACTCTGGCTGGGACTGATCGGCCTGAATCTTCTATCCCTGCTCTGCTTGAAATTTCGGCATGAAACCTGAGCTGAGCCGGAAATTGATTCTCGGTTTCGCGCTGGGAGCCGCGCTCTTTTTCGTGGTGGCGGTTTTCGTTCATCCGCTCCTTGCGCTCGGCGTTCTTTTCCTGTCCCACATGCTCATCCTGTTTCCCACCCTGGTGGCAAACTGCCAATGGCTGGGCCCGGTCGTGACGCATTTCGAGACTTCGCAGCGCGAAGTCTGGCTCACGATCGACGACGGGCCCGATCCAACGCACACGCCTCGCTTTCTTGAGCTGCTGGATCGTTTTGAGGCCAAGGCGACCTTCTTTGTCATCGGGGAGCGGGCGGCGAAGTTCGGAGCCGAACTGGCGGCAATTCGGGCGGCCGGTCACCAGG
>JALYOR010000244.1 GCA_030856765.1 Verrucomicrobiota bacterium
GCTTGATTAGGTGCCGGGAGAATCCCGCGGCGGTGCTTTGCGCCAGGTCGGAGTCCATCCCGAATCCGCTCAGGGCGATGCCGCGCAGGCCGTATTTGGACGAAAGCTCGCGCATCAGATCATAACCGGTCCCGTCGGGAAGCCCAAGGTCGCTCATGACGAGATCGATCGGGGCGTTGCGCATCTCCGTTTCGGCCAGCTCCAAGGCGGCGCTGACGCTATCCGCCACTAGCACATCGTGCCCCATGCGGCGGAGGAGACGTGCCAGGATGGCCGCGGTGTCGGCGTGATCTTCCACGAGCAGGATGCGCTGCGGACGCGATGTCGTCGCCGTGGCGGGCGCATTGCTGAAGTGCGCCACCCCAGCCTTGGGCGGGCGCACATTTCCATCTTCCTCACAACCGTCGAAGGGCAGGCTAAGGGTAAAGGTCGCGCCCTGCCCGACCCCGGCGCTCGCTGCGGAGAGCGTGCCGTGGTGTGCTTCTGCAATCGCCTTGCTGATGGCAAGACCGAGGCCGATCCCGCCAAACTGGCGGGTGATTTTCCGGTCGCCCTGTTCGAACGCATCAAAGACGCCCTCGATCTGGGAACGATCGATCCCGATGCCGGTATCTTCCACTTCCACCACCACCTGTTGGTCCTGGTCGGCGGGATGAATGTGCGAGCGCACCGTGATCGTACCGCCTTGGGGCGTGAACTTGATGGCATTCTTGAGCAGGTTCCAGAGGATCTGGGTCACGCGCGCGCCGTCCGCGAGCAGAGTAGTCTTTTCGCCATGGAGGTTTCGCGGTTTGGGTAAGGGCGTCGACCAAAGGGAGCGGTCGCGGAATGCTGCCGATGGGCTCACTTGGAATAATCAATCGAGGCATCGCGTGTGGAGGTTTTTCCCGCGTCGAGCATAGATGTCCGGATTGGGGGGCAAGCGCCTCCCGTGACTGAAAACCTAAGCGTGGGATCGGAATTTGACTTAGACGGTGCGGCGTTTTCCGCCTGCGCTCGGCCTTGCCCAAGCGGTGCGGGGATGTCATCTTCCGCCTCGTTCGCGCGCCGAAGTAGCTCAGTGGTAGAGCAGCTGATTCGTAATCAGCAGGTCGAGGGTTCAATCCCCTCCTTCGGCTCCACTTTCCGATAAGAAATGACCCGGCCGCCGTTCGATTTCGTTAGGCGGCCAATTGCTGCGGACGAGCTACATCCGACCGATTGGAGATAGATTGGACCACATGGAGCATTCGGAGCAGACGGGAGTAGGAAGCATTTCGCGACGGGCTGCAGCAGGGACCCCAGATCGACTCGAGTGCCTATGTCGCCGCGAACGCAATCGTGGTCGGTGAGGTATCGTTAGGCAGGGAGGTGAGTGTCTGGTATGGGGCGGTCCTGCGGGGCGATATCAATCGCATCGAGATCGGCGCGCGCAGCAACATCCAGGATGGCGCTATCGTCCACGTTTCCGATGAATCTGCCGCGCTGGTTGGCGAGCTGGTCACGGTCGGTCATGCGGCCATCATCCACGCCTGCACGGTGGGCGACGAGGTGCTCGTTGGGATGGGCGCGATTATACTCGATGGAGCGGAGATCGGTGCGCGCTCCATCATCGGAGCGCGCACTCTCGTCACCGCCGGAGTGAAAATTCCCCCCGGTTCGCTCGTGCTCGGTTCACCCGGGAAGGTCGTTAGGCAACTGGCCCCCGCGGAGCAGGAGGGCATCGCGCGCTGGGCGCGAAAGTACGTCGAAGTGGCCCAGCGCCACCGTTCCGCCACTCTTGTTTCTCGAGATCCTGCTTAAAACTTGACGCTGAAGCCGCCGTAATAGTTTCGGCGATAGGCGGGGACGATGCCTTCATCGCGAATCTCGGCGTAGAAATCTTCGTCGAACAAGTTGCGAATGCCGGCAAAAACGCCGAGTCGGCCATCGAGGAACTTCACTTCCGCAGTGAGGTCCCACACCGTGTGGGCGGGGATGAAGTGCGACGGTGTGTTGTTCGCGTCGGCGAAGGAATCGTCGACCAGGTTGCCGAGCAGACCTACTTTGACCGTCTCCTTCCAGCGATAGATGCCGCCGACTTTGAACTGATAGTCGGGGGCGTAAGTGGTATCGAAGCCCTTGTTTGGGCCAGAGATAAACTCCGCGTCGAGCAGAGTGACGTTGCCGTAGAGGTTGAAGCGGCCGTAGGGGCTTTCGGTTCCGCCATTGTAGATCGAGAGAAGATCGAGCTCAAACGCGGCTTCGAAACCGGCGTAGCGGGCGTCGCCGACATTTTGCGTCGTCGTAAAGGTGCTCCCCGCTGCATTGGTGCCGGTGATTTCGCCGACCTGGTCGGTCACCTCGAAATAGAATCCGCCGAGATCGAAGGTGAGATACGGGAGCGGCTTGCCGCGCACGCCCAGCTCGAATTGGAGCGATTCGCCTTCTTTCAGATCGCCGTTTACGACGCCGTCGGGTGCGGTGGGCACCAGTTCGCCGTAAGTGCGGGGACGGTAGGCTTGCGCCACGGTGGCATAGATTTCCATGCGCGGCGGGCCGCCGGGCACCAGCGAAGCGGCTTCGCGCACCGTCTTGCTGTCCTCCTTGACCATCGAGACCGGGCCCGGCACTTGTCCCTCCAAGAGGACGTAGTTCGCACCCAGGCTGAAGAGTGGCACAAACGAAAAATCCGAACTGGAAAGGAGCGGATCGCCGGGGGCGCGGGTGATGTTGACCTTCTCGTCCAGGCTCTGTTCGAAGAACTCGAGGCGCATCCCGGGCGTGACGGAGAATTTTCCGAAATGAAACCGGTTTTCGGCGAAGAGCGCGAAGTCGGTCGTCTCGCCGGTGTTGAAGCGGCGAAGCAAACCGCTCTCCGCATCGGGGGTCGCGCCCCGCTCGTCGTGGCGATCCTGCAGCGCGTGGTAGAAATAGAGTCCTCCGGCAAAGGTCGAGACGTCGTGCGCGAAGTCGTAGTCGTGGCGGAAACGCACTTCGGCGCCTTCCGTGTAGTCTTCACGGTCCTGCACATCGTTGGTGCTAGCGGCCGAACCGGGAGCCGGGTTGGGATCGGGCGCCACGCCGAAACCACCTCCACGTTGCCGTTTGCTGAAGCGTTGCAGATAGCCGCCGAAGGCTTTGATATCGAGCTGGGTTCGCTCGGAGAAAATCTTTTGGTACTCGATCATGCCGTAATAGCGCCGCAGCCGGAAGCGATCGAAAAGGCGCGTCGAGGCGTTGCGATCCAACTGGTAGAGCGACGCGCCCGGCGCTGGCACTTCGGTCAGGCCACCGGGTTCGCCGTGTTCTTCGTCGTAGGCATCGAGGGTGAGGGTCAGGCGGCTCTCTTGGTCGAGGTCGTAGGACAGCTTCGCGCTGCCGGCGTCGAGATCGTAGTCGCTATTGGTGCGAAATCCGTCCCGCTGCCGGTGATCATAGTAGGCGTAGTAACCGAAATTGCCGACCGTCCCGCCGGCACTGGTGAAATTCTGGTAGAGCCCGTCCGTGCCGAAGAGATTCTTGGTCATGAAGGTGAAGGGCACGTCACGGGGAGGAGTTTTCATCACGAAATTGAGCGCGCCACCCGGTTGCGGACCAAACTGCAGGGCCGCCCCGGCGCGGATGAACTCCACCCGTTCGACGGCATCGAGGATGGGTGTGTAATGCGCCTCCGGAAACCCGAACTGCTCGTTCTTGATCGAGACGCCGTCTTTCAAGATCTGCATGAACTCGCTCCGCTGGGAATCGAGACCGCGGTAACCAAAGTTCACGATCGGCGACGAGGGCTCCTCGCTCACGAGCAGGCCGGGCGTGGTCGCGAGAAGTTCGCGGTAATCGTTATTGGCAATGCTCGGAAATTCTTCCGGTCGTATGTAGGAGGTTTTCTTGCCCGAGTTGATCCGGGTCCCCGCGACTTCCGGCAGCGCCGGGTATTCCACTGGATTGACCGCCTCGCCTTCAATGATCAAACGCTCAGATTCGAGACCGGCGCTGACGGGAACGGTCGAGAGATCCTGGTCGGGCAATTGGGTGCCGTCCGCGCGCACGCGAGACGCGGCCTCGCTCTCCCCTTCGGTTACAGGGGGCGCAGGGATCGTCTCCTGTGCGGTCGATATTTGAACAAAAAGGAGCCCTGACGAGAGAAGCGCGGACGTAATTGTCAGCCGAACTTGCGATTGCATCGGCGCATATGAGCGAGACCCGTGCCGGAAGGCAAGCGAATTCTGATAATTTTGTAATGATAGATGGACCGGATTTCCCTCCAGGGGCTTTCCGCGTTATCTCACGGAGAGCCTGCGCTGAGTCGTGTTGATGGGACTTTCTCCCTCTGCAAAGGCGCAGTCCCATTGCATGAATACCCTGGCATCCGAAACCACCTTTGCTCGATTCTGGCGGGAGGGGCGCCTCACGGCGGTGCTCGCGTTCCCGCTGGTCGCCGGCCAGCTCAGCCAGATCTTTATCTCGCTGGCTGACACTCTCATGGTCGGGCGGCTCGGCGTGCTGCCGCTGGCCGCAGCCACCTTCGCCAACAACGTTCTCTATGTGCCGTTTATCTTTGGTCTCGGCTTCTCCATGGCGATCTCCATCCGTGTCTCCCAGGCGCGGGGAGCTGGCAACCAGCCTGCGGCTCAAGCAGCCTTGCGGCACGGTCTCTACCTCGCGCTGGGCATCGGCATTCTCACCATGCTGGGAGGATGGAGCGTCCAGCCTTTCCTCGGGATGTTTCGGCAGGACCCCGAGATCGTGCGCGCCGTTCCGCGCTATTTCCTGCTCGTCGCGGCCTCGATGATTCCGGCCCTGGGGGCGATGGCGGTGAAAAATCACGCCGACGCGATGAACAAACCGTGGCCGCCGTTCTGGATCATGCTCGCAGCGGGCGGTTTGAACGTCCTCTTTAACTGGATCTTCATCTACGGGAAACTGGGCGCGCCGCGAATGGGCTTGGACGGAGCGGGCGTGGCGACGCTCATCACCCGCGTAGCGATGCTCGCGGCGATGATCTGGTGGTGCGTGCGGTCGCCGGCGGTGCGTGAATGGGTCCCGACGCATTGGTTTCGTCCGCCGGAATGGCGTGCGGTGCGCGACCTGATTTCGGTCGGTCTACCGGCCAGTCTCCAGTTACTTGCGGAAGTGAGCGCCTTCGTCATGGCCACGCTGCTCATCGGCACACTCGGCCCGGCCGCGCTTGCCTCGCACCAGGTGGCGATTACCTGCGCGGCGACGATCTTCATGGTGCCGCTCGGACTTTCGATGGCGTTGACGGTGCGGATGGGGGAAGCCTGGGGCGCGCAGCAATGGGCGCGACTGCGCCTGATTCTCGTCAGCGGCTGGGCCTTGGCGTTGGCCTTCACCGTTTGCAGCGCTTCGGGCTTCCTCCTTTTCAATCACACCATCGCCGGCTGGTTTGTCACCGAACCTGCGGCGCGGGCGCTGGCGGCGAGCCTCTTGCTTGTCTCGGCCGCCTTTCAGGTGAGCGACGCGATGCAGGTCTCGGCGGGCGGTGCCTTACGCGGTGTGGGAGACGTGACGGTGCCGGCCTGGCTCGCCTTCGTGGCCTATTGGGTGATCGCGATCCCAGTCGGCTGGTGGCTGGCCTTCCGGGCCGGCTTCGGGGTGGCGGGGATGTGGTGGGGAATCACTCTCGGCCTAACGACTACGGCGCTGGCCTTGGGTGTGCGGGTCTGGCGCAAGACCGCTTCTTGACGGATCATTTTTCTGCCGAATCAATGGGAACACCGATGAATACCAAATCGATCCCGTATTACGAAGTCTTCGCCTTTACCCGGCGGATGTTTGCCGGTAATCCAGCCGGCGTTTGTCTGCTTGAGGAGTGGTTGCCTAACGAACAACTCCAGGCGATCGCAGCTCAAAACAATCTGGCCGAGACGGCTTTCTTCATCGCGCGCGGCGATTTTTTCGAACTGCGCTGGATGACTCCGACCATCGAGGTTGATCTCTGCGGGCACGCCACGCTCGCCTCGGCCCATGTGCTTTTCCGCCATCTTGGCTACGCCGGAAGCGCGATTCGTTTTCACTCGCAGAGCGGCGAGTTGAAGGTGGAGCGAGCTGGAGATCGGCTGGTGCTCGATTTTCCCTCCCGCCTTTTGGAGGAAGCAAAACCGGCGGAAGAGTTGAACGCCGCCTTGGGGGCGCGACCCGAGATTCTCCTGCAGGGTCGCGATTATTTTGCCGTCTTTGCTTCGCAGCAAGAAGTGGCCGCGCTCCAACCGGATTTGGATCGGCTCGCCAAACTGGAGGCGCAAGGGGTAGTCGTGACTGCGCCGGGCGACGATTGCGATTTTGTCTCGCGCTATTTTGCCCCGGCGGCTGGTATCCCGGAAGATCCGGTCACCGGTTCCACCCATTGCACCCTCATTCCGTATTGGTCTCAGCGGCTGGGGAAGAAGGAGCTTTTTGCCCGCCAAATCTCCGCGCGCGGCGGCGAACTGTTTTGCGAAGACCGCGGTGACCGGGTGGGAATCGGCGGGCAGGCCCTGACCTACGTGGAGGGGAAGATTCACCTTTCTGCTTAACGAGACAGGGCGAAATATTTTCCTCGCCTTCGTCGCAACCGTGCGGAATCTGATTCATGCGCAAGGTAAACGTTAACGAAGTCACTGCAGAGGAACGCAAATCGCCCAAGGGCAAGTTTCACAAATTCGTCCAGGACATCTCGATCGCCCTGGGCCGCGAAAAGGACTCACTCGACTTGGCCAAACGCCATCCTTTCGATCTCGCGCGGGTTCGGATTCCCAAGGGAAAAAGCTACTGCCCCTATCACGGACATGGCGCGGAGACGGAGCTCTACGTCGTCCTCTCCGGGAAGGGAAAAGTTCGCGACCATGCTGGCATCACTGAAGTGATCGCAGGCGATTCATTTTTCTTTGCCCCGGGCCAGGCACATCAACTCTCGGCGTCGGAGGACGAAGATTTTGTCTATTACGTGATCGCGGATAATCCGCGAGGCGACACCTGTTACTACCCTGACAGCGGTAAATGGGTGGCCTTCCAGGAAGGCGCCGAAGAGATTATCGCGAAGGGCGAGGAAGCCGACTACTACGTCGGGGAAGAGTAGCTGCGTTTTTTCGCTACCTCCTGCGGCACGCCGAGTCACCCCTTTGCGTTTGTCATCCCGAGCCCGCGAAGACGGCGAGAGAATTCACAGTCGGAGGGCGCGTTTCATTTGTCAGAGAGAATGTGGATTGTAGTTGCGAGGTCCCTCGCCGCGCTCCGCCGGCTCGGGATGACAGAAAAAGCGAGGGTGCCGAGACGCCGCGTTGCTG
>JALYOR010000259.1 GCA_030856765.1 Verrucomicrobiota bacterium
GAGGTTGAAACGTTGGATTACGACTACCAGCGCTAAGGACGAAAGCGGCCGGACCGTTTGCCAAAGCTGGTCGCCGCTCATCGAAAGGCCCTGGCGGCGAAGAGAAAAACAGGCGCGGCCACCTTTCTCATCGGCAAGAGCATGGGCGGCCGGATCGGGTGCCACGTGGCGCTGGAAGAAAAGGCTAACGGCGTGATTTGCCTGGGCTATCCCCTCTGCGCGATGGGCGATCGGAGCAAGTTGCGCGACGCAGTTCTCCGCGCCCTGACCGTGCCGATCCTGTTCGTGCAGGGAACGCGCGACACGCTTTGTCCGCTCGACCTCCTCGCCGAGGTCCGCGCTGAGATGCAGGCGCGAACCGTTTTGCATGTGGTGGAGGGCGGCGACCATTCGTTAGGGGTGACACAGCGGGAATTACGGGCCGCGAATGAGACGCAGGACGAGGTCGACCGGCGTGTTCTTGCGGTCATTACGGATTTCGTTAGGGCGCTCACGGCCTGATCTCCGTTTGGCAGCCGGGTCGGAGCGATTATTGTTCCGACATGGCTACGGAAGTGGAAGCAATCGACCTCGAGCAACTCCGCGCCCGCGTGGGCGAACTGCGGAGGTTTCTTTGACCTGCCGAAGCTGCAATCCCGCCTGACCGAACTCGAAACGCGGATGGCCGCCGCGGATTTCTGGTCGAACCGCGAACGCGCCCAGGGCGAAGTCGAAGAAGTCTCGCGTCTGCGCGGCTTGATCAATCCGATGCAGGAACTGCAACGCGCCTTCGATGATTTCGAGGCGATGCAGGAACTCGCCGCCGAGGAGACCGAACCGGCCGCGCGCGCGGCGGCGGAAAAGGAAATCCTCGCGGAGCACGCGCAGCTGATGAAGAAACTGGAGGCGTTCGAAATGCGCCAGTTTCTCTCCGGTGAAAACGACGCTTCGAATGCCTTTCTCACCATTCATTCCGGCGCGGGTGGAACAGAGTCGTGCGATTGGGCCGACATGCTGCTGCGGATGTATCAGCGCTGGATCGAGCGCAGCGGTTTCAGCGCGCAAACGATCGACATTCAGCAGGGCGAAGAAGTCGGGATCAAATCAATCACGCTCCTGGTCAGCGGCGAATATGCTTACGGCTATCTGAATACGGAGCGGGGCGTTCATCGGCTCGTTCGCATCTCGCCCTTCGATGCGAACAAACGGCGGCACACCTCCTTTGCCAGTGTCGATATCACGCCGGAGATCGCCGACTCCGCGCCGATCGAAGTGAATCCGGTCGACATCGAGGTCGACACCTTTCGCGCCGGTGGCAAAGGCGGGCAGAACGTGAACAAAGTCGAAACCGCGGTGCGGATCGTGCACAAGCCGAGCGGCATCGTGGTCGCCTGCCAGGCGGAGCGCAGCCAAGGGCGCAACCGCGAACTCGCGATGAAGATGCTCAAGGCCAAGCTCTACGAGATCGAGCAAGACAAGAAGCGGGCCGAGATCGACCGCCAATACGGAGAGAAAGGCGACGTGGCCTGGGGGAGCCAGATTCGCTCCTATGTTTTCCAGCCCTACCAGATGGTGAAAGATCACCGCACTGGCGCGGAGACGAGCAACGTGCAGGCGGTGATGGACGGCGACATCGATCTCTTCATCCAGGCGAAATTGCGCGGCCAGAAGGCTGGCAGAGGGGACAACGTGGGCGACGACGCCTAACGAAACTTCAGGCTAGACGATGGGGAGAAGCGGGAACTTTCTCCCAAGGACCGCGGCGCTGGGCGCGCCTAACCAATTCTCCAGCACCGTCCCGTAGACGCTGCGAAAGTCGGTGTTGAATTTCAGGTCGCCGCTGTCGAGATTCGTCAGGCTCGGGTATTTGCCGAAGAGGCCGGGCTTCACTTTTCCCCCGAGCGCGAACATCGGCGCGGCCGCGCCGTGGTCGGTGCCGCCATTGGCGTTTTCCTGCACCCGTCGCCCGAATTCGCTGAAGGTAATCAACAGGACGCGCTCGAAGTTTCCCTGCTGTTTCAGGTCGGCCACGAAGGCGCTCACGGCGTCGTTTAGTTCCGTCATCAGGCGCTCGTGGGCGTTCAGCTGTCCGGCATGAGTGTCGAAACCGCCCTGGCTGGCGTAATAAACGCGCGTCGTTAGGCCGCCGCCGATCATGCGCGCAATCAGGCTGAGGCTGTTGGCCAATTGCCCTTTCGGATAAGGCACGGTTGACTTCGAGCGGCGCGCGATCTCAAGAATTTTGTCGGAGCTGATCTGGGCATCGAGCGCGGTGCGTTGGAGAAAATCCGCCGTGCCCAGATCCGATGCGTTGGCTCCCGTGATGGCACCAATCGACCCCCCTTCCGTCGCGGCCAGCCCCGCCCCCTCGTTAGTCTGGAGCAGTTGGCGGTAGAATGTTTCCTCCTCGTTTTGTCCCCCGCCGGGCTCGCGGCCGCCTTTGAATCGGTATTGTTCGGGGCGCGAAAAGACGACCCCGGTCGGCGTCCGGGCGGTGAAGGCCTGCGGCGTTTCGTTCCCTATCGCCACTCCGACAGTCGGGTCGGCGCCGGCGCAGCAGTTATCGAAGTAACGCCCGAGCCAGCCTTCGCGTTCCGCCTTTGCTGCATCAGAAGCCGTCTGCCAGATCTCAGTCGAACGAAAATGCGAGCGACTCGGATTCGGATAGCCGACGCCTTGGATAATCGCGAGGTGACCATCATCAAAAAGCGACTTAAAGCCGGCCAGCCGGGGATTGAGCCCGGCGTAGGAATTGAGCCGCAAAATCTTTGCGGCGGGCAAGGCGAGCTTGGGCCGGGCGCGGTGATAGGCGTCGTCGGCAAAAGGGGTGACCATGTTGAGGCCATCGTTGCCGCCCGCCATCTGCAGGACGACGAGGATGGTCCCATCCTTGCCGGTCGTGACCTGGGTGAGTGCGTCAGCCGCCATGGCGTCGAGCGCGAAAAAAGTCTTCTCGAGAAAGACCGGCAGCGTCCAGGAAGCGGCGGCGCCGAGAAACGAAGTGCGCAGGAAGCGTCGGCGAGTCTGTAGAGTTTGATTCATCGTCGCGAGTCGTTAGGCGTTAGGCGTTAGGTTAATTGGTATTGCGGAGTGCTCATCATGAGATGAAGGAGGTGGCGGATCGTTTGGTCGCTCCGATCCGGTTCCTTGCTTTTCAGGTAGGCGAGAAAGGTAGCGGTCTGGGCGGGTGAAGCGGGCGCCTGGTAGAACCACCGCGAGAGCCACGCGACTAGCGCGGCGGGATCGTCGCGCAGCTTGGCCGGCGCAATCGGGGAAAGATCAACCGCCGCCCGCCGCAACGCGGCCGGCGCCTTCGGATGTCCTTCGGTGCCGCTGAGCAGGTAGTGGGCGAAATTGTAGCGGAAGAGCAGGGTCGAGGTGCTGATCCACGATTTGCCTCCGTCCCAGCCTTTCACATTAGGTGGCGCCAGAGGAATCTGGCCCATTTGCCGTAGCGCGCCCAGGGTCACCCTGGTAGGTGGCAAGTCGCTCTCGAGCAAACGGCAGGTTTGGACGAGGAACTGGATTGGACTTTTGATTTGTGCTCCGATCACGGCATCGGCATAGAATTCCTCGGCGCGGAAGAGTTCCTGCAGGACCGGTCGCAGTTCGAGATCGTGTTTTCGCAAGGAGCCGGCCACGGCGGAAACCAGCGAATCGACGGGCTCGTCCTGAACAAAGAACCGGCAAAGCTTGCGGGCGATCCAGGCCGGGCAGGCGGGTCGCTGCACGATGAGTTCGAGAATGTCGTCGCCCGAGAAATTACCGGTCTGCCCGAGAAAAGTTTTCCGTCCGGCGTCGTGCAGGGCGGGCTCATAACGAAATTTCTGGTTGCGCAGATTGAGTCGATAACCCGTAAAGGCGCGGGCCGATTCCCGGATGTCCATTTCAGTATAATGGCCGATTCCGAGGGTAAAAAGTTCCATCACCTCGCGCGCCCAGTTCTCGTTAGGCCGGGACTTCTTGCTCTGCGCGAGATCGAGGTAAATCATCATCGCCGGGTCGCGCGAGATCTCGTGCAGCAGAGTGGAGAAATTGCCCAGCGCGTGACGGCGGAAGGTCTCGTTTTGGCGCCACATCCAATACGAGTTTCTGATTTTCTGCCCGCTGGTCGCGAAATGACCGTGCCAGAAAAGCGTCATTTTTTCGACCAACGGGGCGCGGCCTTTCCGCATCCGCTCGAGCCACCAGAGCCCGACTTCGAGCAGTTCCTCCCGGCTTTCATTCGCCATCTCGCGGATCTTCTCTCGTGGTTGACCCGGCTGGTTGCGCAACGCGCGCATCTTGCCCCGCCGGAGGGTGAGATTTTCCGGAGCGCGCCACGGGGCATCGTCTTCTTCCGCGGCGGGGGGATCTGCGGGAGGATGGAGGAAATTTTTCACCGTCGCCTCCATTCCAGCCCTCTGCGCGGCTTCGATTTCCTCCGGGATTGCACCGAAGCCGGCGCGATTAAGGAGGTGGGCCGCGGTGCGGAAGGTCCACTTTTGCGCTGGCAGCGGTGTTAGCATCGGATGGAAGAGGGAGCTTCCGATAGATGACAGGAGAAATCACTTCCCGGTTACAACCGGGCCACCTACTACTCGCCCGATGCGTCTCCTCTGGCAGAGCTTGATCGTCATCACCTCTCTCGACGCATTGATTATCACCTGGGTAATCGCCGCGCGGCGATTGTCTCTTTTGCTGGATCGAATTCACACGGTGGAACGCGAATCCCGACCGGTTGAGCAAATGGGACGCGAACTGGGAGCAGGTTTACTGCGCATCAACGGCCTGCCCATGAGTGGGGCCGCGCCCATGGAGATAAAAGCGGGCGCAGAAGGGAACTTTGTGGTGCAGAGACGACTGGGCCAGCGGCTTCATGACGCGGCCGGACACGACGGGATTGATCGGCGTGGACATTCGTCCCTGAATTCGGCAAGCCTAGCCGCGTGCCAGAATACCAACCGACTTCTCGACGACCGATCGCGGAAATCTTCCGTCGGACGGCACGCAGCGCGACCGGCTGGTGTGTGCGCGCCGGCATCCATGCGGATGCGATCTCTTATTTCTCGGTCGTGGCGGCCGGAGCGGCGGCGGTTTGTTTTTGGCAATCGGGTCAACATCCCAGCCTGCTATTGGTCGCACCGCTCTTCTGTGGCCTGCGGCTCTGGTGCAACATGCTCGACGGGATGGTGGCGCTGGCGGCGGGAGAGGCGAGTTGGCGCGGCGAAGTGTTGAACGATTTACCCGACCGCGTTTCCGACGTGCTGATTTTTATCGGCGCGGCGCATAGCGGCTGGATGCATCCGCTCCTCGGTTACTGGGCGGCGCTGATGTCGTTAGGCACGGCTTACGTTGGGATGCTCGGGCAGGCGGTGGGGGTGCAGCGGGAATTCAGCGGTCTGATGTCGAAGCCGTGGCGAATGGTTGCGCTCGGACTCGGTGCGTGGACGACCTACGGCATGTGGCGATGGCATCACGGCGATGAGGTGATCTGGACTTGGCACGTCTTGGATTGGGCGTGCCTCGTTATCATCGCCGGCTGTTTGCAGACTGGTGCGCTGCGTCTCACCCGCATGCTTCGCGCGCTAAAAACAAAGGGTGTCTGATGTCTCCTTCGGCGGCGCTGCACGATCCCGTCTTCCGCGCTTACGTGGGGCTTGTCCTAGGCGTCTTGGTGGTTGCGGGTTTAGTGCTCGCTCTCTTGCGTTTTGTCTGGCGCGCGAAGCTCGGCAGCGTTTGGGCGACATATCGCTCGTGGCTCTGGATGGCGCCGCTGGCCGCGCTCTTCATTTTTGCCGGGCGTATTCCTTTCATTCTGGGCGTGAGCGCGCTTGGTCTCCTGGCGGCGAGAGAATTTGTTTGCCGATCAGACTCGAAGATCGACCGCTGGACGAGCATGTCAGTTTACGCGGGTATCGCGGCGGTCGGGATGGCGGCAATCGTCGAAACCGGGTTCGTGGCTTTGCCCGGATTGGTTCTCGGGCTGTTGATGCTGGTCCCGATAATGCGCAACCGCGTCGGTGGAGCGTTCCACGGTGTCTCGTTAGGCTTGCTCGCATTTTTTTGCACCGGCTGGATGTTTGGCCACCTCGGTGTGTTGGCCAATTCCGGCAATGCCTATGGATATATTTGCTTCCTCTTCTTTGCCACGGAGGTGACTGATGTCGCGGCCTTCACCTTCGGGAAAATGCTGGGCCGCCATCCGTTGCGGAGCGAGATCAGCCCGCGGAAAACCTGGGAGGGCGCCTGCGGCGCGCTGCTGGTCGCAATGATATTGCCCTGGTTGCTCCATTTCTCGTTTCCGTTTTTTGGCGGCCGCGAGTTGCTCCTCACGGGATTGATCGTCGGCCTCGGTGGGCAACTGGGCGATCTCGCCTTTAGCGTTTTGAAGCGCGATCTCGGAGTGAAGGATTGGAGCGAAGCAATTCCAGGCCACGGCGGCGTGCTCGATCGGATCGACAGCCTCATCTTCGTCGCGCCGCTGTTCCTGCTGCTGACGACCCACTATAATCCAGGGCGATGATAAAATCGGGTCACAGTGCCGCGCTCGCCCTGGAGCGAAAAGCGGTCGAGCGACTGCGTCGTTTTCCGCGGGAGCGGGATGCGCTGGTCGATGCGCTACGGCCTTTACTCGTCCTGCTCGTCCGTGGGCTGATGCGGGTTTATTTGCGCTTCGAAATTGTCGGAAAGGAAAACCTGCCTAACGACGAAGATTCGTTCGTCATGCTGGCCAATCATTCCAGTCACCTCGACAGCGTCTGCCTGCTGGCCGCTCTTCCCTTGCGGCGTTTGCCCCGGAGTTTTCCCGTCGCGGCGGAGGACTACTTCTTTCGCAGCCTGCCGCGGACCTGGTTTGCGGCGGTGATGATGAACGCGCTGCCTTTTGGACGGCAGATGCGGGTGCGGGAGAGCCTTTCCATTTGCCGCCGATTACTCGCGCAGCCCGGGAACGTCCTGCTTATTTTTCCCGAGGGAACACGCTCGCGCAGCGGGCAGATGCAGTCCTTCAAACCCGGCATTGGCTCGCTCCTGGCGGGGCGCCCGGTTAACGTCGTGCCCTGTTACGTGGAGGGTGCTTTCCGGGTCTGGCCAAAGGGCCGGCGTTTCCCGCGGCCGAGAAAGGTCCGCCTGATCATCGGCGGCGTGCGCCAGTTTGCCGGAGATGAAGGAGCGGCGGCGATCGCCGCGGAGTTGCAGACGGCGGTTGAGGACCTGTCTGATGCCTGCGGTTGAGCGGTCGATGACGAGCTGGGACGGCCTCGAGCTGTTCTACCGGACGTGGTTGCCGGAGGACGCCAAGCCGCAACGGGCACTGCTCCTGTTTCATCGCGGGCACGAACACTCCGGCCGCTGGCAGGAAACGGTTGATTCGTTAGGCTTGAAAGATACAGCGGTCTTTGCCTGGGACGCGCGCGGTCACGGACGGTCACCGGGTGAGCGCGGCGCCGCCTGCGATCTGACCGATCTGATCAAGGACGTGGACGCGTTCGTTAGGCATATTTCCCGCGATCACGGGATCGCTCTGGAAAACATGATCGTGCTGGCGCACAGCCTGGCGGCGGTCACGGTCGGCGCCTGGGTGCACGATTACGCGCCACCGATTCGGGCGCTCATTCTGGCGACGGCCGCCTTCGAGGTGAGACTTTATGTGCCGCTCGTCGTGCCCGCGCTGCGCTTGCAACAGAAGTTTTTTGGCGGCGGAAAGGTGAAGAGTTATGTGCGCGCGAAAATGCTGACGCATGATCCGGTGGAGGCGGGGCGGTACGAAGCGGATCCGCTGATCTTTCGTCAGATTGCAATCAACCTGCTGCTCGATTTGCACGATACCGGGCAGCGCCTGGTAGCGGATGCGGGGGCGATCACGGTGCCGACGCTGATGCTGGCGGCCGGGCGCGATTATGTCGTTAGTCTGGAGGCGCAGCGAGAGTTCTTTCACCGGCTCTCTTCGCCGGTAAAACAGATGCATGTCTTCCCGGCGATGTATCACGCCATCTTTCACGAGGCGGAGCGCGGCCAGGTGATCGAGCGGGTCCGTGAATTTATTGAGGAACGCTTTGCGCAGCCGCCGGTGGCCTCTTCGCTGCGCCG
The DNA here is from genome assembly GCA_030856765.1 of Verrucomicrobiota bacterium. Taxonomy (GTDB): domain Bacteria; phylum Verrucomicrobiota; class Verrucomicrobiia; order Chthoniobacterales; family UBA10450; genus Palsa-1392. The sequence continues at coordinate 8,050 of JALYOR010000259.1, forward strand.
GGCGGATCGTTTCGGTTACACCTGGGAGGAGCATGAACGGCTCAAACTGCGCGGCGGGCCGCAGTTTCTCGCGCTCAAGGCGGCGGTAAAGGTCGCGGGCCGATTGAGCAAAGGGATCGAACTCGGTTGGAAGAGCGGCTTCGATTCCGGTCGATCGCTTGATTACGTCTACGAGAATGTGCCCCAGGGATCGTCGCGACTGGGAAGATTGGTCGATGCCAATTACCTCAACAGCATCGGCTGGCGTGGCGTTCGACAGCGCAAAGCGAATCTCGAAAAAGTACTTCGAGAATTGATCGAGAAGTTGCAGGCTGAGGCACGGCCGATTCGGATTCTCGATATCGCGGCGGGGGCGGGACGCTATGTTTTGGAGACGATGCGTGGCCGGCCGGAAGTCGAAGCCACTTTGCGCGATAACGAGATTAAGAATGTGGATGCGGCGCGTACGCTCGCGCAGGAATTAGGATTGGGGAATGTGAGGGTGGAGTTGGGCGACGCGTTCGACTGCGGTGCTCTCGCCGCTTTTTCGCCCAAGGCGACGATTGGGATCGTCTCCGGGCTTTACGAACTGTTCCCGTCCAACGACGCGGTCCTAAAGTCGTTAGGCGGGCTGGGGGAAGCGATCGAGCCGGCCGGTTATCTGATTTACACCAATCAACCCTGGCACCCGCAATTGGAATTCATCGCGCGCGTTTTGCGGAATCGCGAAGGGAAGCCCTGGATCATGCGACGGCGCACAACGGCGGAGATGGACGAACTGGTCCGCGCAGCCGGCTTCGAAAAAGTCGCCATGGAGATTGATCGCTGGGGAATGTTTACCGTTTCGCTCGCGCGCCGAGTTGTTTCCTGAAGACGCACGGCAAAGTTTTACGCCGGCGCGCTCTCGCGGCCTCTGTCGGGTTGTCGCTGCTCTTTCTGGCGGTTTACGGCGGGTGCCTGTGGATTACTTCCCGACGCCACGATGTTGGCGTCTTCTACTTCGCATGGGAACGCTCGATCCCGTTCGTGCCGTTCATGATCCTGCCCTACCTCTCGATCGATCTTTTTTTTGTGGCGGCGCCTTTCCTTTTCGCGCGCGCAAAGGAGTTGAAAGTCTATGTTCTGCGAGTCACGACCGCGATTTTCGTCGCCGGAGTCTGCTTCCTCCTGTTCCCGCTGCGCTATGCCTTTCCACGACCGGACGCTTCCGGCTGGCTCGGCTTACTTTTTGATGCGTTCCGCACCCTCGACGAACCCTACAATCTTTGTCCGTCGCTTCACGCGGCGCTTCTTCTCCTATTGGCCGAGGCCTATGCGCGGCATTTGCGCGGACTTCGGCGCGGGGTCGTCCTGATTTGGTTCGGGTTGATCGCCTTTTCGCCGGTTCTGACCGGTCAACATCACCTGATCGACGTTCTCGCCGGCTTCCTGCTGGCCGCGCTTTGCCTTCGGCTGATTGGCAGAAGTTTTCCCTCGCTTCGCAGGCGCGAAAGTCATAAAGAGGCCGCGATATGAACTACAACGAATTGATCCAGCTTTATTTCGATCGCTCGACTGCGATGCAGAATTATTGGAATCTCTACGTTCTGATCGTCGGCGGCATTCTCGCTTTCTCTTCGCTGCGCAAGCAGCATGCAGCCCTCACCACGCTGCTCGTCTGCATTCTTTTTGCGCTCTTCGCCTACGAGAATCTCGGCGCGATGAAGGATTGCACCGCTCAGCGTTTCGCGGTCCTGGATTCGATCAAGCAGTACGACGCGAACGGCGGCGCCACGACCAATCCCCAGGCGGTTCGAACCCGTCTGGAGCCGACCCTGACCCCGGCCACCTGGGGCAGCGTGAAAGTCACTCACCTGACGAGCGATATTCTGACGATCGCGGCCCTGATCGCGATGGAGCTGCGCCGCCGCACCCCGCGCGAGGTGCTGCACGTGGCCTGAGGGAGAGGCGCCATTTACGGTTCTGTGTTAATAAATAGCCGTATGCCCCGCACGCTTCGCAAGCTGGTCTTTTTTTTGACCTTCCTCGCGCTCGCCACCAGCAGTCCGGTCGTCGAAGCCGATCCGGTGGGCGACTTCTTCAAGCGAGTCGGCCGCAGCATCTCAAAGCTGGGAAAAAGTTCACCTCCGCCGAAGAGGGCGCGCAAATCAACGGGCAACCGCCAGAAGAGTGGGACGCCGGCCATGGACGAAACGAAACCAGTCGAGCCGGGTGAGACTGCCACCCCGACCCCCACACCGATTGAGATTCGGCCGGCGACCGGCGCCCCGTCCTCGCCCGAGCGACGTGACGTGCCCTATGGGGTCTCGGTGCCGAACCGGCCGGGCTTGGTCACCAGCCCTTATGCACCCGACGCGGGTTTCGTCGATGTCGGGGCCTTTCCCAGCTCGACCGAAGTAATGGATCCGTTTACCGGGAAAATTTTTCTCACTCCCTAAAACGGAGGCGGGAGAAGACCGGATACACCCGCTCCGGATCGGGGCGGCCTGACTCTTGCTACTTGAGGCTGGAGGTAGAATGAAAAAGCGCTTCCGGATTTTAACGGTCGAGAATGAGACGGCTCTCACGCAACTGATGGCGCTCGTCCTCTGTGGGCCGGATTGCAAAGTGACGGCGGCGGCCGACGGCTGGGAGGCCCTGGCTAAGATCGACGCCACGATCGAGCCTTTTGATATCGTGCTCACCGATCATCAGATGCCGCGGGTGACTGGCCTCGAATTGGTTCGCCAATTGCGGAAGCGGAATTTTGCCGGCAAAATCGTTGTCATTTCAGCTTTCCTCCATGAAGAGAACACCCGCGCCTACCAGGCGCTCGGAGTGGATTTGATGCTGGCCAAGCCCTTCGACATGGATGAGCTCCGCCACGCGGTCGATGTCCTGATGGACCAGGCTGCGGTCTTTGCTCACCGGGCCACCGGTTGATCATGGGAGATTCACTTAAAATTTTGTCGGTCGATGACGAGCCGGCGGTCGCTCAGTCAATGCGCTTCATTTTCGAGCGGCCGACCTACCAACTGGCCAGCGCCCAGGACGGCGAGACGGCTCTCAGCAGGCTTGCCTCGGACCCCAAGCCGTTCGACATCGTCATTACCGATAACAACATGCCCGGCGTATCGGGCATAGAGTTGGTGCGCCAGCTGCGCGAGCGACATTTTGCCGGCAAAATCATGGTGCTCTCCGCCCACCTCTCGACTGAACTGCGCGCGGCTTACGAAGAGTTAAGGGTCGACGCGATAGTCGACAAGCCTTTCAATGTGAAAGCGCTCCGGCAGACGCTGGATCATCTCGCAGCCTAACGAAACGTTCCCAGGGCGTCCGGCAACCAAGAGACGTCGAAAAAGTCGGGCCGCGCGTGAAATTTGTAGGGCGGGCCGCTCCGCCTGCCTTGGTCCGGCGCGCACGAAACTGAGCAATCGAAGCGGTCGCCCTACAATTTTGCCGATTCGGCGTGACCCCTCTTCGCCAGGTGATATTTCGGGGCGGGAATGATCGAGAGCATGGATCGAATCCGTTAGGCAAAGCGGCCGACGGTTGGCCTAGCTCGCGGTGCCGGCCAGCCCGAGTCGATCGGCGTCAACGGTAAGAGCCGCGATCACCCCGGCGATGACCTCCTCGAGCGGAAGATCCAGTTCCGCCGCTCCCCGTATGATATCCTCGCGGTTCACGGCCCGGGCGAACCCCTTGTCTTTCATCTTCTTTTTCACCGCGGCTACGTCCACTTCGCGAATGCTTTTGGAGGGACGAACGCGCGCCACCGCCGTCACAAATCCGCTCAGTTCATCGACCGCGTAGAGCGTTTTCTCGAGAGGCGTGATGCGCGTGACGCCGGCATAATCGGCGTGGGAAAGAATCGCGCGGCAGACTTCCTCGCTCCATCCCTGCGTCCGCAACCAGTCCACCCCCACAAAAGGGTGACCCTCGATCGGATTCTGTTCCTGGTTGGGATGGCGCTCGTAGTCCATGTCGTGGAGCAACCCAACCGCTTCCCAGAGGTCGGGATCACCGCCGCGCAGGCCAGCGAAGTAACGCATCGAATCCGCCACCGCGTAGCAATGTTTGCGCAGACTCTCGGATTGCACCCAGTCGTGCAGGATGGGAAGAGCGCGATCGAAGAGTGATGACATGGGTGGCGCCAGCAGAAATCAGATCGCCCGGTGCAGGACGACAGACTGATCGCTCTGCTCGGTAATCTCGAAGCCGAAACGCTCCAAAAGCCGCACCGCCGGACTGCCAGGGCCGACTTTGAGCGAGATCGACGTCATTTGTGGATTCGCCCGTACCATTTGAGTGAGGAGCGAAGCGCCAATCCCGTGCTGGCGATGTCCGGACTTGACCACGAAAGCCAGCTCCGGGGCGGGCTCGCCGGGTTTGATCTCCAGCGGCGCCCGCAGCCAAACCGCACCAAGCAAAGCGCCTTCGTCCTTATCGTGGGCGACAAAACCCTGGTCGTGAGGGCGACCCCAACCTTCAACGTAACGCGCGTATTCGGGCCGATGCACGATCTCTCGGTCGGGCGTGTCACTCCCGGGAGAACTGAGCGCCTGATAGACCATTTCCCAGAGCAGGGCCTGGTCGTCCGGCGACAATGGGCGGAGGACATGTTCGGCGCGCGTAAACATCGCCCTCATCGTTCTCTTCCTTGCCCGGATTGTCCAGTCCCGTCGCGGAGGAGTTACGGTCGAAAGAGCTGGTTGAGTTCACTGAAACTCGCAGCCCTCGCGAGCGCGGCGAAATCGCCTCGCACCAGATCCTGGGCCGCGCGGCTGAAAGCTCCCCAGGCGGAGAGCGCGAGGCCGGAGCCGACGGAAATCCGCCGCACGCCAAGATCCGCCAATTGTGTGAGAGAGAGGTGGGCGTTGAAACCTGAAACGAGGACATTGACCGGCTTCGGCGCGACCGCCCTCACGACAGCGTCAATTTCGTCCGGTGTCGTCAACCCGGGCGCGTAAAGGCATTCCGCACCCGCCTCGGCGTAGGCCACGAGGCGCGCCAGGACCGTGCGCAAGGGATCCGGGTAATCGACCAGAAAGGCCTCGCAACGTCCGGTCAACACGATCGGAATCCCCGCGGAATCGATCGCTGCCCGGGCCGCTTTGATGCGGGCGACTGCAGCATCGTGTTTGTAGAGCGGCTCATTTTCCCGGCCGGTCGAATCTTCAATCGAGAGACCGGCGACACCGGTCGCGATGCAGCGTTTCACATTCTCTCCCACATTTTCCGGCTCATCCGCGAAGCCGTTGAGGAAATCGGCGTTGACGGGAAGCGCGGTGGCGGCGACAACCTCGCGGATGTGGACCAGCATCTCGTCACGAGACACCCCGCCGTCCCGATGGCCGCGGCTGAATGCGTATCCAGCCGAAGTGGTGGCGAGTGCTTTAAAACCGAGATGCTGCAAATAGATGGCCGTCCCGATGTCCCATGGATTCGGCAGCACGAAGCAGCCGTCCACGTGCAGTTCGCGAAAGGCTGTGATGGCAGAAGTTTGGGCGTCAGGCATGTCGTAAATCTATCCAGCGATCTGCGTTTTTCTATTTCAGAGATGATTCGGCCTTCAAAATGCTGACTTGTTTTGCTTCATTCTGCTCATGACCGGTCTCGTCAGCATCATTATCCCCACTTTTGATCGGCCTCGCTATCTGCGAGAGGCGATCGATGCTGCCCTGGCCCAAACGTATGCCGATGTCGAAGTCCTCGTCTTTGACAACGGCACGCTCGACGAAACTCTGGCGGTCGGAGAGGAAGCCGCGCGGCGGGATTCGCGGGTCCGGTTTCGGCGCAACGAGCACAACCTCGGCATGTCGGGGAATTTCAATGCCTTGGCGGAGGCGGCGCACGGGGAATTCCTCGTCGCGATCGGCGACGACGACCGGTTGTTGCCGGAATTCGCCGCTCGTCTGGTCGCGGTCATGACTCCGGATGTCCGGGTCGCTTTCTCAAATCATTACCTGATTGATTCCTGTGGTCACCGGCTCGAAGCGGAAAGCATTGCCTACAATCGCCAGTACGGGCGCGGGATGCTTCCGACCGGTCTGTTGGAAAATCCGGAGGCCGCCGCCTGGCAGCAATCCATCCCGATGTCAGCCTCGGTCTTGCGCACCGCCGACATGCAGCGACTGCGTTTTCGCGAAGATCTCAACACCCCAGATGCGGAGTTCTTTATTCGTCTGGCCGCGGAAGGTGCGCGCTTCGTTTTCGTGCCCGATTACCTGATGGAATATCGAGTCCATCTCGGCGCTGAAACGGTCAGCGGCCACTGGAGCGAACAACTGGTCGAGTGCCTTACGCCGGTGAAAGTGAAACCGGAACTCGAATCCTACAAACGCCACTTTCTGACTCCGATGGTGGTGAATGCGGTCAGTCGATGTTTGCAGCAAGGCAATATGGAGATGGCGAGAAAGTTTCTGCGGAACGAATATTATCCGCGCCACCGCTCGAGCGCGGTGCTCTCTGACCCGAGTGCGACGACCGATGCCGATGAAGAGAGCAACCCTGGCCTTCGTCACGTAGTCGGCAGCTTGTTACAAAGTATTTGCGCCAACTTGCCCGCCGCGATCGGTGCGCCGATTTACCGCGGTGTTCGCCGGGCGAGCGTGAGGAATTTTGTTAGGAAACTAGGTGCCTAAGGGAATGGGTTTGTTTTCTGACCAGACCGTCCTCGTCACCGGCGCGAGCGGCGGGGTAGGGGAAGCGGTGGTCCGGCGTCTGGGTGAACAGGGCGCGAATGTCTGCCTCACGGGACGTAATCGGGAACGCCTGGAGGAAATCGCCGCCCATTTGCCGGCCAAGAACGGGCAGTGTTTTCCGGCCGACTTGACCGTGGCGCGTGAGTTGGAAGAGGCGGTGCAACGGATTCTCGAAAAGAATCAACGGCTCGATGCATTGATCCACTGCGCGGCGGTCATCGTCATGGATCCTGTCGCGATCGCGACGCCACAGGATTTCGATCGCCAGTTTCAGACGAATGTTCTCGCTCCGTTCCGGCTCACTCAGTTGCTCTTGCCGACGTTGATTTCTTCTCAAGGACAGGTTGTTTTCGTCAATTCGAGCGCCGGTCGCGAAGCCCGCGCCGGAGTCAGCCAGTACGCCGCCACCAAGCACGCGCTCAAAGCGGTGGCAGATAGTTTGCGCGACGAGTGCAATGAATTGGGGGTCCGCGTTTGCAGTCTCTTTCTCGGCTCGACCGCGACCGCGATGCAAGCCGCCGTCCGGGCCCAACAGCAACGCCCTTACCATCCAGATCGCCTGATTCAACCTGATGACGTGGCCGAAATGATCGCCGCCGTGCTCGCTTTACCGCGCACGGCGGAGGTGACTGATGTGGTGTTGCGCCCGATGATGAAGGCCTGATTGCTGCTGGGGAGAGGGAAAAGTCGTCGCTGTTCATGAAAATACTTGTCACTGGCACTGAAGGCTACCTCGGCTCGCTCCTCGCACCGATCCTGATGAAGGACGGGTATGAGGTTCTCGCCGTCGACACCGGTTTCTATAAGACCGGCTGGCTCTACCATGGTGCCCCCGCGACTCCGCAGACCTTGCACAAGGATATCCGCCACATCACCGCGACTGACCTCAAGGGAATCGAGGCGGTCGTGCACATGGCAGAACTCTCCAACGATCCCACCGGAGAATTGGCGCCCCACATCACTTACGAAATCAATCACAAAGGGTCTGTACGTCTCGCCGAGATGGCCAAGAGGGCGTGCGTGCAACGCTTTGTCTATATGTCGTCCTGCAGTGTCTACGGTCTCGCTGCCGACGGCTTTGTGACGGAAGAGTCACCGGTGAATCCGCAAACTGCCTACGCCATTTGCAAGACATTAGTCGAGCGCGACCTCAAGCCTATGGCCGACGATAGCTTCTCGCCGACTTTCATGCGGAACGCCACGGCTTACGGCGCTTCGCCCCGGATGCGCTTCGATATCGTGCTCAACAATCTCGCCGGCCTGGCCTGGACCACGCAGGAAATTAAGATGGTGAGTGACGGAACGCCCTGGCGCCCGCTGGTGCACGCGCTCGATATCGCCCAGGCGGTCGTCTGCGCCCTGCAAGCGCCCCGCGAGGCGATTCATAACCAGATCTTCAATGTCGGTGCGACGGCCCACAATTATACGATCAAGGAAGTCGCGGAGATTGTCGCGGAGGTGTTTCCCGGTTGTGAGTTATCCTTTGGCGAACAGGGCTCGGATAACAGGAGTTACCGGGTTTCTTTCGACAAGATCGAAGCTGAGCTACCGGGCTTCCAGTGTCAATGGGATGCGCGCAGTGGCGCCCACCAATTACGCGATGTCTTCGAACAGGTTGATCTTACGCCTGATCTTTTTAGCGGGCGCAGATTTACCCGCCTCAAGCAACTGGAACATCTCATTCGGACGCGTCAGATCGATCAGGACTTCTTTTGGCGGAACGATCCGTCGTCGACCGCCGATCTTGCTCTTTCTGCCAAGTGATCTTCACGGAAACGCCGCTCAAAGGCGCCTTTGTCATCGATCTGGAGCCGCACCGGGATGCGCGGGGGTTCTTTGCGCGCAGCTATTGCCGCCGCCAATTCGAGGCCCACGGATTGAATCCGGCGATCGCGCAATGCAACTTCTCCTTCAATCAAACCAGGGGTACGGTGCGAGGGATGCACTTTCAAAAGGCGCCGGCCGGCGAGACGAAACTGGTGCGTTGTGTGCGGGGAGGAATCCATGATGTCATCATCGATTTGCGTCCCGAATCTCCGACCTACTGCCAGCCTTTCGCGATTGAGCTGAACGCCGAGACTTACCGCGCGCTTTTTATTCCGGAGTTGTTCGCCCATGGCTTTCAGTCTTTGCTCGATGACACTTTGGTCGAGTATCAGATGGGCGATTACTACGCCCCGGAAAATGGAAGCGGGTTTCGGCACGATGATCCGGCCTTTGCGATTCAGTGGCCTTTGGCAGTAAGCTCAATGTCCGAACAGGATATGACGTGGCCAGAGTTTATTCGATGAATGCGGTCGGGGCTGAAATGCACGCGCTGATCACGCGTCTTTATCCGATCTGCCGAAGCATCACCGGCGACGGTGTGCGGAAAACGCTGCAGATCATTCGAGAACAAATGCCGATTGAACTGCGCGAGGTGCCATCTGGGACCAGGGTCCTTGATTGGACGGTGCCCAGGGAATGGAACATTCGCGATGCCTGGATTAAGAACGGCGCGGGAGAGCGGTTGGTCGACTTTCGCCAGCTCAATCTTCATGTGGTCAGTTACAG
>JALYOR010000307.1 GCA_030856765.1 Verrucomicrobiota bacterium
CACCAAGACTTTGTTGTTACCGTGTCGAACGATTCCAGATTCGCCTTTCGGTAAATGTCGCTGATGCCGCGCCCGACGATCTTTCGAGCAAACGTCTCGCCGATCCGGTTCCGCTCGGATGCTGAGACGACATCCTCCACCGCCCGCTCAATAGCGTCGTCTGCGGCCTTCCTGTTCAACTTGTCTTTGCGGCCAAGTTTCGCAGCCCTGCTCCAAGCCTGACAGATTTCATCCGCCTGCTTTTTGTCGCGCGTTTTGGTGGAGCGAAAGACGCGTCGGTTTGTGCCTTCCTCTTTGTCGAACATTGTGAAGGCGCAAAACCAAAATGGTCGGCCCGGCTGTTTATGAACGGTGCCCATATGTTTGCATAACGGTAACGCATAACATTCGCCCGCGTCCACAACTGTTTTAAGGTGTTCGCCTACGAGGGGAAAGGACTGTTCGAAGGTGGCTTATGCGTAACACGGGTTCGAATCCCGTTAGGGTCGCCCTTTATTTTTCGAGCGCGGCCTGGGCCGCGGCCAGTTTCGCAATCGGCACCCGGAACGGGCTGCAGCTCACGTAATCCAGCCCGAGCCGGTGGCAAAATTTCACGCTCGACGGTTCGCCACCGTGCTCGCCACAGATGCCGAGCTTTATGTCCGGACGAGTCTTGCGCCCGAGGTCACGCGTGATCTCCATCAGCCGTCCCACGCCCTTTTGGTCGATCGCGGCGAAGGGATTGTTAGGCACAATGTCGAGCTCTTCGTAGGCGGGCAGGAAACTGCCCGAGTCGTCGCGGCTCATGCCGAGGGTGGTCTGCGTCAGGTCGTTTGTGCCGAAGCTGAAAAACTCGGCATCCTTCGCGATCTCGTCCGCGACGAGCGCGGCGCGCGGAATTTCGATCATCGTCCCGACGAGGTAATTGAACTTCGCATTTTTCGCTTTCGCCACTTCGGCCGCGACGCGGTGCACGATTTCTATCTGGAGCTTTAATTCCCTTGGATAACCGACGAGCGGGATCATAATTTCAGGCCGGACTTTTTTGCCCTTCTTCTGTACTTCGGCGGCCGCTTCGAAGACGGCGCGGGCCTGCATTTCGGAAATTTCCGGATAGACAATTCCCAGCCGGCAACCACGGTGCCCGAGCATGGGATTGAATTCGTGCAACTCGCGAACTCGGCGGGAGATGACTTCGACCGGGATGCCGATTTTGCGCGAGAGATCAAGCTGCTGTTCTTTCTCGTGCGGGAGAAATTCGTGCAACGGCGGATCGAGAAAGCGAATGGTCGCCGGCAGGCCATCGAGCGCCTTGAAAATCCCGGCGAAATCTTTCCGCTGGAACGGAAGCAACTGCGCGAGCGCTTTGACCCGCGCCTCCTTGCTCTCGGCCAGAATCATCTCGCGCATCGCGTCGATGCGATTGCCTTCGAAAAACATATGCTCGGTGCGGCAGAGACCAATGCCCTTGGCGCCGAAGGCGACCGCATTGCGCACTTGCTCGGGGGTATCGGCGTTGGTCCGCACATCCATTTCGCGGGCCCGATCGACCCAGCTCATGAGCTTGGCGTATTGCTGATAAGTCGCGCTCTTTTTCTCGTTGAGAGAACGATCGACCAGCACTTGCACGATCTCGGATGGCGCCGTCGTGATTTCGCCGGCGTAGACCTCTCCCGCGGTGCCATCGATGGAAATAAAATCGCCTTCTTTCAAGGTCACGCCGCTCGCGGAAAGCGTGCGCCGTTGGTAATCGATCTGGATCTCCGACGCGCCGCAGACGCAGACTTTGCCCATCTGCCGCGCGACGAGTGCCGCGTGCGACGAAACACCGCCGCGCGAAGTGAGAATGCCCTCGGCTGCGATCATGCCACGGAGATCTTCCGGCGAAGTTTCGATGCGGGCGAGGATCACTTTCTCGCCCCGCTCCGCCCGCCGGACCGCTTCCTCGGCACTAAGAACGACATGACCCGAAGCTGCGCCCGGACCGGCCGGTAAACCGCCGCCGATCTTTTTCGCGGCCGCGGCCGATTTGCGATCAAAGATCGGCGCGAGGAGATGCGCGAGCGAATCAGCCGGGACGCGTTTGATCGCCGCTTCCTTGGTGATGAGGCGTTCCTCCACCATCTCGACCGCGATCCGCACGGCGGCGAGACCCGTCCGCTTGCCATTGCGGGTTTGCAGAATGTAGAGGCGGTTATCTTCGACCGTGAACTCGAGGTCCTGCATGTCCTTGAAATGCTTCTCGAGGAGAGCGCGCACTTTCATGAGCGCTTTGTGCGCGGCCGGCATTTCCTCCGCGAGCTTGGCGATGGCGTGCGGAGTCCGCACCCCAGCGACGACGTCTTCGCCCTGCGCGTTGATCAAATACTCGCCGTAAAAAACCTTCTCGCCGCTGGCCGGATCGCGCGTGAAAGCCACGCCAGTGGCGCTCGAGTCGCCCATGTTGCCGAACACCATCGTCTGCACATTGACCGCCGTGCCCCAATCATGAGGAATGCCGTACTTGCGCCGATACACCACCGCGCGGTCGTTATTCCAGGAACCAAAAACCGCCCCGATCGAACCCCACAACTGTTCCCGCGGATCCTGCGGGAATGATTTTCCGGCCCGCTCTTTGATCAGGTCCTTGAAGCGTTGCACCAGCTCCTGCAGGTCTTCGACCGTCAGCTGCACATCGGGGAAATTATGGTTGCCGTAGCGCTCGTCCTTGAGCTGCTCGATCGCGCTCTCAAACGGCTCGTGATCTTCCCCCGCGCGCTTTTGCACCCCCATGACCACGTCGCCATACATCTGCAGGAAACGTCGATACGAATCCCAGGCGAAGCGCGGGTTATTCGTCTTCTTCGCCACGATCGCGACCACGGTGTCGTTCATCCCGAGGTTGAGAATCGTGTCCATCATCCCGGGCATCGAGTCGCGCGCGCCGGACCGCACCGAGACGAGCAAGGGCCGCTCCGTGTCGCCCAGTTTTTTGCCGACCGACTCCTCGACTTTCGCGAGCGCGGCCTCGACTTCCGCCTCAAGTCCCTTGGGGTAGGCGCGTTTGTTCTCGGAAAAATAAGTGCAGACCTCGGTGGTGATCGTGAATC
>JALYOR010000333.1 GCA_030856765.1 Verrucomicrobiota bacterium
GTCTTCGACCGGGAGGGGGCTCGGTTTCGATCCGCCGGAAAAGAGCAGATAACTGCCGAGCCCGATCAAGGCGACGGTCAGGATCCCAAAGGCGACCAGAAACAGGCAGCCCTTGCCCATGCATCCCGAGCCGGCGCGTTTCGGCGGCGGCGGTTCAATCCAGTTCGGGTTGGTGGAATCGGTCGGCATGCTCTCAGGTCGTTAGGCTATTTTGCGCCGCGATCAGCTTTTCGTAAAGGGTCTGCAGACCTTCCGAGAGCAGCCGGGTGCGCCCCAGCACCGGCATGAAATTATTGTCGCCCGTCCAGCGCGGGACGACGTGGAGATGGAGATGATCCGCCACTCCCGCGCCCGCGGCCGTGCCCAGGTTGAGCCCGAGGTTGAAGCCCTGCGCTTTCATCGTCGCCCGCAGCAGGGTCTGGGCGTGCACCGCCACCGCAAAAAGCTCGAGGATTTCGTTTTCCCCTAACGACGCCAGATCGGCCGTTTTGCGATAAGGCACCACCATGAGATGCCCCACCGCGTACGGATAACGATTCATCATCAGGAAAACGTTCTTCCGCCGGGTGACGACGAGATGCGCCGCGTCGTCGCTCGCCTGCGCCGCCGCGGAGAGGAAATTCGGGTTCCGATCCTCCAGTTCGAAATACTCGACCCGCCAGGGGCACCAGAGGGCTTCGATCTCAGCTTTAGGAAACTCCATTGGTCGTTAGGCAAAAATGTGTTGGGGAGCGTATCGGCTGGGAGCGCGATGTCGAGCGCGTGTTTCTCCTCCTCGTCACCGCCCCGCCGTCGCTCGCACAAAGAGCGAATACTGCGGCACAGCCTTCGACTTCCCGGAAACGAGTCGAAGGTGCGCCCCGGGCAGCAATTCCAACCAGGGACGCGGGGGATGATTCCGTACTACCAGCGCATCCAGTCGACCTTCCTTCCACGCCGCCACGGCATCGTTAGGCGCGAGAAAATGATCCCGCCGCAGGTAGAGCAGCATCCCTTCTTCCCGGCCGCCGACCACCGCGTAGCGCCATCCTTTGGACGCGGCCTCCTGCCGCACCTCGCCGGCAAACTGCACCAGCGCATCGCTCCGTTCGTGCCGTGCGGAGCCAATTTTCCAGGCCGCGTAACCTCCGGTAAAAATAACTGCGAAAATGAGTGCGGCCTCGAGCCAGAGCTGGACCCGAGCCCGCCAACGCTCAGTCCCGAAAATCCGCTCCACCTGCGCGCCCAACAACAGACAAAGCGGCGGCAGAATCGGAAAAATTCGATCCACCCGTTTCGAGGGAATAATCGACATTAGGAGCAACCCACCCATGCTCCAGCAAATCAGCCAGACCGTGCCGGGCTGCATCTGGAGAGAGAGACGCTCCCGCCGTCGCCAAAAGAAGATACTCAGACCGACCAGGAGCAGGCTCCAGGGCGCGAATTTGTGCAGCAGATGCGGCAGATAAAAATAGAGCGGCTGCGGCTTGTGGACGGTCTCGGTAAACCGGCCGGCAAATTCCCGAATCACCACGCTCTCATAGAAGCCCGGTTGTTGCGTGATCCCACCGACCGCCCAGGCGAGGAAGATGGCGAGCGACAAAATCCAGGGCCACCACCCGCTCCATCCACTCGGCGAGCCATGTTTCCGTCGCAGGAATTGATAAACGATCAGCCCCGGCAGGATGAACGCGTAGATAATCGGTCCCTTGATCAACATCGCGCACGCCAGCAAGAGGAATGCGATCGTCCGATCGCGGTTCGTCCAAGGCTGGCCGCTCTGAATTTTCTGCCAGATCTGCCCGCCGATCAGGAACGTGACCAGTGCGAGCGGCATGTCCGTGCGGACGAGCGTGGCAAGACGCGGCGAGAGCAGGTTGAGGCCAAACGCACTCAGCGCCATCAAACCGCCGACGACTCCGTAGGCGGCGGTCGCTTCTTTGGCGATCAACCAGAGCAAGGCGAGCGCGGCGGCGAGCGAGGGCAGGCGCCAGGCGCCTTCCCACCAGCGCAACACTTCGAAGAGCGCGGCCGAGACCCAGCCGACCAAAGGCGGCTTGGTCGCCACGCCCTCGTTAGGCGTATGCTGATAGAGCCAGTGCCCCTCCCCCACCATCTCGTGCGAGGTGTAGGCCTGTTTCGCCTGGTCGTAATCGTCCAGCGTCCAGGGCAGATTGGTGATCGCGAAGAAACCGATGATGAAAAAAAGCACGATCCACCGCGTTTGCGGTTGCTCGAGCCATGCGCCGGTACCGTTCACTCTTCCCGCCACAGAACGGCGCGTACCGGGGCACCATCACCACCGACGATCTTCAGCGGCAACGCGGAGAGCGAATAGACGCCCGCTACCGCCTGGCTGAGGTCCAACCCCTCCACGATCGCAATATCCGCGGCGGCCAGTGCGTGATGATTGCGCAGGTCTTTCGACTCAATCGAATCGACCGAAGGCAGATCAAGCCCGAGCAGCTTCACTCCCTTTCTCTGCATCCATTCGGCGACCCCCTGCGCCAAGACCGGGATTGCTTCTGGAAATTTCGTCGAGTCAGGCCACGCGCCCGTTTTGATCAACAAGCGCGGCGCCGCGGCCGCCGCTTCCAGATCAGCGATCGTGATCTCGGCCGGCGACCCCTTCGCGAAATCGGTAAACTTTCCGGTCAGATCGACGACCGCGGCCGACCCCACATAGCGCTCCGGCTCGAATTGCTCGATCGTTAGGGCGCCGTCCTCGAAATGGAAAAACGCGTCGGCATGCGTCCCGGAATGAACGCTGGTCGTGACCCGGCCGAGATTGACCGAAGAGCCCTCGGTGATTCGCCCGACCAGTCGATAATCGAAGTGCGTGTCACCCGGCCATGGCGCCAGATCGGCCGCGAGTTCGCGGGTGATATCGATGAAGTTCATCAGCTTACATCACGCGCATACCAATCGACCTTGCGCGTGACATACATCACCACCGCGAGCAGAAGGAAGAGAGCGATCGCGCCCATCAGGAGTGCGTAATCCTGCTGTCGCAACGTGATGTAGAGAAAGGTGTAAACCCCGGCCAGGCCCGCCCCGATCAGCCAAGTGCGGATTCCGCCGCCGAGGAAGAAGTTGCAATACCAGGTGATGAGCAGGGTCGAAGCGACGCCCGCCATCAGGTAGGCGAGACCGAAGCCAAGAAACTCCGAAATCGACAGCAACAGCAGATAAAAAATACAGAGAGCAGCGCCGACCATCAGATACTGAAACGGATGGATTTTCTGTCGCGCCGTCACTTCAAAAAGAAAGAAGATCGTGAAAACGAGGACGAGAAAAAGCACCCCGTACTTGATCGATCGCTCAACAAATCGGTAGGCATCCAGAATCGAGAGAAACTCCGCACCGAAAAGCGAAGCCGAGACGTTTTTCTCGTTAAACCGCGCGTTGCCGTTGATGCTCGTCCAGCTCTGCGGATAATCGCGGCC
>JALYOR010000027.1 GCA_030856765.1 Verrucomicrobiota bacterium
GCACGCACCTCGTTGTCGCAATGGCGTCACAAGCCCGGCCCACCGAGCAGTGGCCGGATGACGATGTCGTTTTACAGCCGACTCAAACCCGTGACCCTCGACCCCCTGCGCAAAGAGAACATGGCGAATGTGCCCGTTCATCCCTTGCCGACCTACCCGTTCGAGGCGCGCCGGAAGGGCTGGGCTGGCACTGCACTGTTTGTCATGCGTTTCCGGCAGGATGGCAGCGTCGAAAAGGTGGTGGCGCTGAAATCGACCGGTCACCCAATCTTGGATGAGGAAGGTATCAGAACGCTTCAGCGCTGGCGTTGCCTTCCCGGTGTTTACTTCACTGCCTACATCCCCGTCATTTTTACGATGCGTCGCTAACGCGCGAGAACATCCGGATCGCTTGAGGACTTGAGGCTGCCGACAGTAGTCCACGTTTCGGTCGCCGAGTGGCTTCTAGCGGTGCGACGTCCTATCTCCGCTCCCTTCAGAATCGCGTTGTTTGTGCTGGTCTGGATGCGGGGCAAGTTACCGCGCCACCGGGCGAAGCCGCCGAACCGGTTCGCCTAACGAATGACCATTGCGGCCACGCTTTTTTCCGCGGACCTTGGACGCGCGCTTGTTCGCGATGAAGTCCTCGACCTGCTGATAGGCCTCGTCGTCCGTGACTTGGACGGGCGGATGCTTGCAGAAGTAGGACGAGGCGGAATGAATCACGCCGCCCTCACCGCGATCGAGCGCGAGCTGGCAGCAACGGATGGCGTCGATGGCCACACCGGCGGAATTGGGCGAGTCCTCGACCGAAAGTTTGACGTCGAGTTCCATCGGCACGTTGCCAAAGAGCCGGCCCTCCACTCGGATGAAGCAAACTTTGTTGTCGTTCTGCCACGGGACGTAATCGCTCGGGCCGATGTGGATGTTGTCGTCGCTGAGCCGTGCGCCGATGACGGATTGCACCGCCTCGGTCTTGGACTCTTTCTTCGAGGCGAGCCGGGTCCGGTTGAGCATGTTGAGGAAGTCGGTATTGCCGCCGGTGTTGAGCTGATAGGTGCGCTCGACTTTGACCCCGCGTTTGCGAAAGAGATCGACGATGGTGCGATGGAGCACGGTGGCGCCCATCTGCGCTTTGATGTCGTCGCCGACGAGGGGCAGATTCTTCTCCTCGAACCGCTTTACCCAGGCGGGATCGCTGGCGATGAAAACCGGGATGTTGTTGACCAGGGCGAGTCCGGCCTCGAGGGCGCAGCCGACATAAAAGCGCGTCGCTTCTTCGGAGCCAACCGGCAAATAGTTGACCAGAATCTGCGCGCCGGAGTTTTTCATCTCCGAGATGACGCGCTCGCGGGTCGATTCCTTCGCCATCGGCTGAAAGGTGCGCTCGGGAGCGTATTCGCTCATGTGATCGGCCACGCCGTCCAGGACGCATCCCATTTTCACGGTGGTACCGGTCTTGCGCAACTTGTCGCAGAAGACCTTGGTGCAATTGGGCGCGGCGAAGATCGCTTCGCTCACGTCTTTCCCGATTTTGCGCCGGTCGATATCGAACGCGGCCACGACTTCGATGTCGTTAGGCAGGTAGGGACCGATCTTCCGATGCATCAGACCGACGGATGCGCCGTTGCGGCAAGCGCCGCCATAAAATGAAATTCCCTGTACCAGCGAACTCGCACAGTTGCCCACACCGACGATCGCGATACGGATTTTGCTCATGAAACCGCTAGATTGCCGCACCCTTTCGACCGGAGCAAGCCCACAAACGCAGCGAGGCTAATTTGGTAAGTTCGCCCGTGGCGAAGGAATTTTTGTTGCGCAACCCGTAGGCTCCAGAGAAAAAATGGTATGCGTTCGGTCACGGCACTTGCTTTTTTTGTCCTCGGCGGGCTGGCGTCGAGCGCCGCGAGCGAGAAGGCTCCCCGCTACGGGATCGACGATCTGGTGCGGCTGGCGCAGGCGCAAAACATCGAGATTGCGATCGCGCGCAAAAAGATTCAGGCCGCGCGCGGCGGTCAATTGGAAGCGCGAGCCGGTTACCTGCCCTCCGTCGTTTCGAACGGACTTTACCGCCGCCGCGAGCGGGCGGATTCGTCGCGGCTGCGGCCGGACGACTACAACGCCTCCGTCCGGGTGGTCGAAAACCTCTACACCGGCGGTGCGACCAAGGCGCGCGATGCGATCGCGCGTCTCACCCTGGCCAAACAGGAGGACGATCTGCAGGCGGTAACGGATCGCGTGACGATGGATGTCCGCCTCGCTTTCTATGAGTTGCTTTTAAATCGGGAGAAGATCTCCGTGCGGCGGGAATCGGTCGAGGTGCTGCGCGAGGAGTTGAAAAGCCAGCGCCAGCGTTTGAGCGCAGGCACGGTCGGGCCGCTCGATGCGAGCCGCGCCGAAGTCGCGCTGGCGAACGAGGAGCCGGAGCTGGTCCAGGCGCAAACCGATCTACAAAACTCCTATCTTCGCCTGGCCGAACTCTGCGGCCTCGATACTCCTGGTTCACAGAACTTCGAAGCGGCCGGGACATTGCAGTACCAACCACGCCATCCCAATCTGGAGGCGGCGCTGGCCCGGGCGGCGGTCGATCGGCCCGAGGTGCGCTCGGCGCAAAAGGATGTCGCGATCGAAGAAAAACAGTTGGAACTCGACCGCAGCGAAACGAAACCGCACGTGGAATTTTTCACCGGTTACGAGGCCTACAGCGAACGCGATCCTAATATTGGCCCGGAATTCAATCACGGCTATGTGGTGGGGTTGAATGCTTCGTGGGCGATCTTCGACGGTTTTGCCACCCGCGGCCGGGTGCAGGCGACGCGGGCGCGACGCGAAGGCGCGGCGCTCGCGCTCAAGGCGGTCAAACTCGGGGTGCAATCGGAAGTGCGCAGCGCCTTTCTCGATCTGCAACAAGCCGACAGCGTGCTGCAGGCACAGTCCAAAAATGTGCGGACCGCAAACGAAACGCTGACCTACGCCAGGAGCAATTTTGCCGCGGGGCTCGGGACGCAGCTCGACGTGCTGCAGGCGGCCGCGGACGTGACGCGCACCCGCACTACGCGCTTGAGTGCCATTTACCTGCACAACGCCGCCCTCGCCCGGCTCGGCCGCGCCAGCGGGGGTGCTCCGGCACCGGCCGACGCCGCGCCTAACGAACCGAAGGCGAGCGATCAAGTTTATCAGTTCGTTAGTCCGCCGACTTCGTTGAATCAAAAGAAATGAAGCTTCTGCTACCGATCGTTCTTGCGCTCGGCGGGATCGCGGCCCCCGCGGCTCGCGGACTCACGCTCGAGGAGGCACTCGCGGGAGCGATGGAAAACAGTCCGCGAATTCAACAGGCCCAGAGCGCAGTCGAACAAGCCTCAGGGCAACGGCTGGTTTTTCGTTCGGTCGCCTTCCCCCGCGTAGGCATCGCGACCCTCGCGGGTGTGCAAGGTGGAGACCGCGCCGGCCAGGCCTCGACCCAACCGTTCGCCTTTGCCCAGGGAGTCCTGCGCCAGCCACTTTTCCAAGCCGCGATCCCCGCTTCGCTGCGACGGGGCGAACTCGAGGTTCTGCTCGCGACGCAGCAACTGAATGTCGCGGTCGTCGAGCAACTGCACCAGGTGCGATTGGCCTTTTACGGTGCGCTCTACGCCAGTTCGTTGGAGCAGTTAGGCCGATCGCAACGACGGCGTCTGGATGAAAACATCGCGAGCGAACTCGCTCGCTACGAAGCCGGCTCGACCGATCGGAAAGCGCTCGGGACCGCGACCCTGCTGGCGCGGGAACTCGATCCGCAGATCGAGGACGCCCATCGCGCGTACGGCGGCGCGCGGCTGCAACTGGCCACCGCCATGGGTAGCGACCTCGCGCCGGGCGCAGCGCTGCCCGATCCGCAGGGCGCGCTCGCTTTTGGACCGGTGAACTTCGATCCGGAGAAGGAAATCGCGGCTGCGCTCGAGCGGCGTCCTGATCTGCAACTGGCACGCCTTCTCGTTCGCTCGGCTCGTGAGGAACAGAGCATCGCGGCCGCCGGCTATTATCCGAGACTCGATCTGACGCTCTTTGGCCGCTACATCCCGGTGACCAACATTCGACAAGCTAGCTCCGGATCGCCGCAGCGCTCGGACGATATTGTTTCCTCCGAAGTGGCCGCCGGCGCTGGTTACACCTGGCGCGTGATCGACAACGGCCGAGTGCGCGGCGCCGTTCTGCGCCAGCAAGCGGTGCGCGAAATCAATCAGCTGCAGTTGCAAAAGCTGGAGGCGAACGTGGCGCGGGAGCTGCGGGGCCTAACGAATCGCTTGCGGGCCATTCAGGCGCGTCATGCCTCGCTCGAGAAAGCGGTCGACGTGGCGGAAAGGAACGTCGCGGTAGTCGAGAATAGCTGGCAACAGGGACTGGCTTCGCAACTCGACTTCCGGACGGCGGAAACCGGCTTGCTCGCCACTCGTCGGGGATTGCTCGACGCCGCCTACCAGCAGCAAGTGGCGCTGGCCGATTGGGATCGCGCCACCGGCCGCTACTTTCAATTCTCCGACCCGCCGACAAACGTGCATAGTTCCAAACCTTGAAGGCGCGGATTTCGAAACAAGCACTCTGGGCGCTGGTGTCGTTAGGCGCGCTCCTGCTTTTGCTCATTTTCTATTGGTCGCGCCCGGTCGCGGAAGTGGAACGGGTGGAGCGTGGGACGGCGATCTCCGCCGTCTACGGCACGGTGCGAATCGAGCCCTCTTTTGTGAATCATATCCGTGCGCAGAACGCCGGCTTTATCCAACTGGCCGAACCGCTCGCCGCGGGGCGCGGCGCGATTGGGCGGGAAGTGAAGAAGGGCGCTTTGCTGGCAACGATCGCGGATGAAGGCACGGCGCGTCAGCTCAAGCAGGCGCAGGCCGATCTGCAGGCGGCGACGGAAAGCGCGCAACTGGAATTGCCTTCCGCCGAGCCGCTCAAGGTGGCGGAAGCCAACGTGGCACGACAGGAAAAGCTGGCCGGCCTGAGCAACGTGCCGGCGGTCGAATACGAGAAGGCGAAAAGCGAAGCGAACCGGCTCCGCGCCGCGCTCACCACGGAAAAGATCGAGCGCGACCGAAATTTGGAAGCGCTCCGAACCGCCGCGCAAAAGGTCGAGTCGCAGATGAAGAACACGGAGATTCGCGCTCCGATGGACGGCATTTTGTCCGGGATCAAGGTGATCGACGGCGAACTGGTGGCGGACGGGAATGAGTTGCTCACCGTCGCCTCGCGCAAGAATTACGTGCGCGGCGAAGTGAACGAAGAGGATGTAGGCGAAGTGAAAGCGGGGATGAAAGCCGAGCTGCAAATGTACGCCTACCGAACCCGGCAATTCACCGCCACCGTCTCCTCGGTTTTGCCGGCGGCTGATCCGGAGACGCAGCGTTACACCGTCATCCTCGAGCTGGAGAAGCCGCCGGAGAACCTGATGGCGGGGATGACCGGCGAGATGAATATTATCACCGGCCGCCATGAAAACGCGCTCCTCATTCCCACGCGGGCGCTTCTGGTCGACCAGGTCTTGGTCGTTGCGCACGGGATGGTGGAAGCGCATACCGTCAAGGTCGGCTATCGAACGTTGGAATTTGCCGAGGCGCTCGAAGGGGTAAAAGAAGGCGCGCACGTCGTGGTCGCGGACCAGGACAAGCTGAAACCCGGACAATTCGTTAGGCAACGCCCCGTCGGCCCGGATCAGCCGGCCTCTGGAAGGTGAGGCCGCCGCTTTACATCGCGCTGCGTTTCCTCAGGCACCGGAAGCGAGCTTTCTTTCTTAGCCTCGGTGGCGTCGTCTTCGGGGTCGCCATTTTCATCTGCACCCAGGCGCAAACGCAGGGTTTCGCGCGCAATTTTATCGACTCCACTCTCGGGAGCAACGGCGCGCTGGTGATGCGCTCGCGCTACCAGACGCTGGAAGGCGGGAGCGTGCTGCCTCCTCTCCCCGTTCATCCGCCGCATCGCCGTTTTTTCGAGGGCATCGACGACGCGGGGAAGATCATGCGGGTGAGCCGGCGATTCTCCAACGTCGTCGCCTGCTCGCCGGTCCTGCGCGGGACACTGAGCGCGCGGGCCGGATTTCAAAATGCGACGGTCGATCTTTTCGGGATCGATCTCGCGCTGCATTTGCAAACGACCAACCTCGAGCGGCAAATCGAGACCGGATCGTTGGATGATTTCCGGAACAATCCCAATTCCGTCATCCTCGGGTCCAGGCTCGCCTCCTCGCTCCAGGTGGAATCCGGCGAGTCGGTCCAGCTCCTCTCGCCCGATGGCGAATACCGGCGCTTTGTCGTGGCCGCGACGGCTCGGAGCGGCGTCGGGGTGGTCGATTCCGGCCGCATTTATTCTCACGCCCGGGTGGCCCAGAGTCTCCTCAAGAAGCCCTACACGACTTCGCTCATCATCTACAAGTTGCGCGATCCCGGCCGGGCTCCAGCGCTCGCGGCCCATTTCGAAACACTTTTCCGGCACGACACGGAGAGCTGGCAGGAGCGCGAAGAGGCGAACCTGCAACTCTTTCTTACCATCCGGCTCTCGGCCGCGATCACGGTCTCGCTCATCATCCTGCTGGCCGGCTTCGGCATCTTCAACGTCCTCACCATGTCGGTCCTCGCGAAGGTGAAAGAGATCGCCATCCTGCGCTCGATCGGTTACCGGCGCGGCGACATCAGCGCGATCTTCCTCTGGCAGGGCGCGATGATCGCGGGCGCCGGTTCGTTAGCCGGGTGTGCGGCCGGCGCGCTGCTGACCCTCGGCGTGTCTCACATCCCGATCCGGGTGCGGGGCTTGATTTATGCGAATCATTTTCTCGTGACCTGGGATTGGCGGCACTACGTGTGGGCCACGCTGCTCGCCCTCATCGCGGTCGCGATTGCCAGCTACGTGCCCGCCCGTCGGGCCGGCTTGCTCTCGCCGGTGGCGACCCTGCGCGGAACGGGCGGCTAACAATTAGCCGTTGTCGAGTCGGGCGCGACCAGCCAAGATGACATTATGAAGAAGTTACTGTTGCCTGCGCTCTTCGTGAGTTTGCTCTTGCCGGCCTGCGCTTTTCGCAGTCGCGAAGTGATGGTCGAAGAACCTCCTCATCGCGATCACGACACCATCGTGCGGGATCAGATCCCAGCCGAAGGCGGGCGCAAGATCCCGGTGGTGCAGCAGTACTAGGCGGTCGTTCCGGCGGTTTGATTCGCCGCTGCAGGCTCGGTCACGAATCGATCCACACCGCCGACTGAGGCGGCACTGAATCCTGCGAGAGTCTCACGCACCTTCTCCATCTCCTGCTCCAGGCCAGGGAGGGTGCGGTCGGCGTCTTCCAGATTATGGGCGCGCCCCTGGGCCTCCAACTGCTGTGTAAGATAACGCGCCGCGTTGGCCCCAATAGCGCCTAACGAGCTGAGAAGCGCATGGGCGGAGCGGGCCAGCTTTTCTCCGTCGCGTTGGGCCAGTGAGCGGCGGATGTCGTCCATCAGCGCGGGCGTATTTTCGTGGAAGAGCGCGACCAACTGTTCCAGCAGCGCCTCGTCCTGGTCGAGGTCCTCGAGCATTTTCGCGCGGCTGAAAGTGGAGCGTCCATGGGTCGCGGGAGCCGCAGGCGCCGCTACCGGGCGGGCGGTCGTGTCCTCCATTTTGGGTCCGGCACTGACCTTCTCCGTCTGAGTCGCGGAGATGCGGTCGAGCAAGGCGAGGAGTTCAGCCTTTCGGATCGGCTTGGAAATGTAATCGTCCATCCCCACCCCAAGACAACGCTCGCGGTCTCCGGCCATCGCGTGGGCAGTCATCGCGACGATGGGGGTGTGCGCGCCGGTCGCGTTCTCCAGGTCGCGGATGAGGCGGGTGGCGGCCATGCCGTCGAGTTCTGGCATCTGCACGTCCATCAAAATGAGGTCGAATTTCTCGCGCTCGAAGGCTGTGAGCGCTTCGCGGCCGTTGCTGGCGTGGACGAGGGAATGCCCGCGTTTTTCCAGGATGGCCGCGGCCAAAGCGCGATTCACGATATTGTCCTCCGCCACCAGGATGCGCAGTCGGCCGGTCAGGCGCCCGCCTAACGTTGGCATCACCGGCGATTCCGGCGCGGTAGAACGACCGATGGCCACGAGGATGGCATCGAGCAGGTCGGCTTGGCTCACCGGCTTGGTGAGGTAGCTGGCGACACCGAGCTCGCTGCATCGGGCGGCGGCGCCCGGAGGCATTCCCGAGGTCAGCATCATCACGGTTGCGCCGGAGAGTTCGCCATGCTCGCGGATCTTCTCCGCCACCATGAATCCGTCCATTTCGGGCATCATCCCATCGAGAATGATGAGCGGGAAAGGCGCGCCGGCCTGAGCGGCATGCAGGAGCTCAACCATGGCAGTCGCCCCGGAAGCGACCACCGAAGGCTGCATCCTCCAGCCCATCAGGAGAGCGCGCAGGATGCAGCGATTAACCGCGTTATCATCCACCATCAGGACGCGCATCCCCTCGAGTTGGTCGAAGTCGGCGTGCCGCATGTCTGCTGCCGGTGTTTTCTGCACCGGCAGCCTGGCCGTAAAATGGAAAGTGGTGCCTTCGTCAGGAACGCTCTCGACCCAGATCCGGCCGCCCATTTGCCTGACGAGTTGGGCACCGATCGCAAGTCCGAGCCCGGTGCCCCCATAGGTGCGGGTGGTCGTGCCGTCGGCCTGGGAGAAAGCGTCAAAGATCAGGGCCTGCTTTTCCTTGCGAATGCCTATGCCTGTGTCGGAGACACTGAAATGAAGACACTCCTCTTGGACGCCGTCGAGCTCGACGGCAACCCGCAGAACGACTTCGCCTGAGGCAGTGAATTTGATCGCGTTGTCGACCAGATTGGAAATGATCTGGCGGAGCCGGAGCGGATCGCCGACGACCTGATCGGGGACCGCGGCCGGAATGTCCGCCGCCAGTTCGAGGTTCTTGCGGTCGGCTCGCAGGCCGAGCGGTTTCAGCGTCGTGGCAATGCAACTGCGCAGACTGAAACCAATCGCTTCCAGCTCGAGCTTGCCCGCTTCGATTTTGGAGAAATCCAGGATGTCGTTAATCAGGTTGAGGAGGGAGAGTGCGGAACTTTTGGCCATGTCGAGATATTCGCGCTGATCGCGATCGAGCCTGGTTTCGAGGACCAGCTCGGTCATGCCGATGATGCCATTCATCGGGGTGCGAATTTCGTGGCTCATATTGGAGAGAAACTCGCTCTTGGCTTGATTCGCCGCCTCGGCCGCCTCTTTGGCCGCGCTCAGCTCTGCGGTTCGTTCGTTCACCCGCGCGCCCAATTCGTCGCCCATCCGGCGCAGCTCATCCTCGGCCGACCGCCGCCTGCGCCGCATGTCGTTAAAGGCCTTCGCCAGCCGGCCAATCTCATCATTCCGCAATTCGGGTAGCGATAGATCCCCGCGGCCGGCCGCGAATCCCGTAGTCGCTTCGGTGAGTTGCAGGAGCGGGTTGGCAATAGTGCGCCCGAGATAGGCCGCGATCAGAGCAGCCAGACAGACTGCCATGAGTCCCGCCAGGATCGCGTGCAAGGCGGTGATGCCGGTCAAGCCGACCAGCTCATCGTAAAGCGGCGCATATTCGATCACGACCGCGCCGATCGGCGCTCCAAATTTCCCTGGCAACGGCACCACAATCTGCTCGACGCCCTCGGGATGGCGCGAACCGCTCTCCACAATTGTGCGTACCTGCCCGTCCTTGAGCGCAGTCCCTACCTCATCCGTGGCGTCGCCGTCGTAGACATTGCCAATTTCCGACGGATCCACCGCTGCCAGGATACGCTGGCGAGCGTCTAGCAGGACGACATCACGCCGCAGAGTTTGGTGCAGTTTGACGATGGCAGCCTGTGCAGACGCGGCCACAGTGCCGTCCTCAGAGACCACGAGACTCAACACCCTGGCCACGGCGGTCGCTTCCTTCGTCGCGGCAACCCGCGCGATGCGAAAATCGCGGTGCACGGCCAGGCCTGCGATCAAGGCGACCAGCAATGTCATGCCCGTCAAAGCCCAAAAGATCTTCGCTTTGATTTTCAATCCTGGCCTTGGTTAGCGGCTCGCTCCGCAGCAGTCCGCGTTCGTAAAAGTTGCAGCCTGAGCTAAGTCCGAGGCGGAAGTGGATGGAGGGACAGCAGGCGACCCGCCTTGGCCATTAGTGAGGAAGCTTAGGTCGAGCGAAGAACTTTCCGCCACCTGCAGAATGCGGTCGATCAAGCGTAAGAGATCGCTTCCGCTGGTCAGAATCTGCCTGACTCTGTTGGTTTGCGCGGGCGTCAACTGGTCAGCTTGCAGCAACTGCGCGAAACCGAGCACATGATTCATCGGCGTGCGCAATTCGTGGCTCGCGCGGGATAGGAATTCCTCTTTGGCCCGCATCGCCGTGGCCAATTCGGCGGTGCGCTCGTTGACCCGCCGCTCCAAATCCGAGTTCACGGCGCGCAGAATCTCGTGGAGACCGAGGATGCGTTCCGCGACCCGGACCCGGGCTGTGAACGCTTCTTTTTCCAGCGGCTTAGTGATGAAATCGTCTGCGCCAGCCGTCATCGCCTCGAGGTAATTTGTCTTCCCGGAGAGCGAGGTAAGCAGGACGACGTAGGTATAATGCTCCCGCCGGGCGCTGCGGATGTGACGGCAAAAATCGAGCCCGTCGAGGCCCGGCATCAGCCAATCGGAGATGATGAGTGGAAACTCGCGCTCCTGCCAGGTCGCGAGGGCTTCGGCTCCATTCTTTGCCTCCTGCACTTCATGTCCCAGCTTGGTTAGCGTCGAGCGGATCAGGAGACGGGTGATGGCGTCGTCATCCGCGATCAGAATTTTCATGTGGCTAAGGTCGGTTTTTTCTGCAGTCCCTGGAAAACGTCGGCGGAATCCAGCGACCATGGCCGTTCTTCGCGCGCGAACTCCCACGCGACCGAAACGACTCGGCACCATGGAGCAGGATTTGGTCCCTACCCGGAGAAAGGGTTCGCCATCCGGGCCGAATGGGCAGTATGACGCCGTGCCGGCCGCCTGCCCGAACTCCCGGGGCTTCGTCGCCTGTCTGCCTTCCGACAAAGGCCCCGTAAAACAGCAGTCGGCGGAACCCTTTCCGCGCTGCTCTGCGACGCTCTACTTTAGAATGTAGTCGTCGTTATCCCGCTTGGCGGTAAACGACAGTGTCTGCCCGGGTGCGATCGTCACCTTGGTTTCCCGCGTCTTGCCCGCCATCCGGTTGGGGATTGGGATCACACTCAGCACGTGTGAGCCCGCGGCCAGCGGTGCATCATAGCGACCGTTGTAGTTGATCGTCGCGACCTGCTTCCCGTCGACGGAAAGGCCGACTCCGTAGGCTCCCAGAGTGGCCGAGCGAGTGATGACCAGGCGACCCGCAGCCTTGCTCTCCGGCGCGGGAGCAGCTTTGGCTTTGCCAGCCGCCGATACTTCCGCAGGGATGACCATGCAGCAGACGACGGTCGCGCAAACGACAGCCAGCGGCAGGATCATCCTGTTCAAAGGGAACGGATTGTTTTTCATCCCGGAATCTCCACCGGAATGGCCCCGCACGCGAATGGCCGGCGCGCCTAACGAACTTCGGATCTTTTCGCGGGGCAGGAACTCAGTCTGGCAAGGTTACCACGTCGCCCGCCTGCAATTCGCCGTCGTTGAGAATTTCCGCCACCAAACCGCCGCGATGGACCAGGCCGGCCAGCGTCTCAGGAAACGTCAGCCGCGCCAGATGGGTGCACGGTTCGCTCAAACGCAACCCGCGCAGGCGTACCGCGCCCACCTGAAACCGCGTCCGACCAAGTCATTCAGCCGCACGCCACTCGTCAGCAGATTCCGCCGCGACGCAGCGGCCGAGAGTTCTTTTCCGCTCTCCTTCGCAAAGGCTTCCAGCACCTCCACCTCGATCCAATGTCACATCCCGTTTCCCCGCCCGATCCGAAAAGGTCCCGAGACCAGTCGCGTAGCGATCCCCTTCCAGTCCGCGTCCCGCGTGGGCTTGGACTCGTGCGACCGAGCCCGGCATTTCTTCTGCCTTCGTCGCCACGTAGATGCCAAGCAATCGCGCCGCGGAACTCATCACAGCAGAATATGCAAAGCCGCAGTTTCCGCAAAGGACTCCGGAAGCCATCATGACCTGCGCTGCGAGCGATCCGTTGACCGCTTACTTTCCGGGGCTTTTCGGCTTAGGTTCGGGGCTCATGTTTGAAATCAAGGCCAAGGAAAAAGCCGTCCAGCGCGCGCTGCTGGTGGGCGCTTACATTTCGGCGGACCTGAAAGCCGAAGCGCAGAATCTTCTCGAGGAGTTGGCCGCCTTGGTCGACACCCTCGGCCTTCCGATCGTTGGTCGCGAACTTATCTCCTATCGCGAGAACCACGCGCGTTATCTGATCGGCTCCGGCAAGGCCCAGGAGATCGTCGACCGCGCTAACGAGCTCGAATGCGACGTTCTCATTTTCGATAACGAACTCAGCCCCTCGCAGCAGCGGAACTGGGAACAAATCGCCGGTATCACCGTCGCCGACCGCCAGGAGATCATCCTCGATATCTTCGGCGCCCGCGCCCAGAGCAGAGAAGCGCGCATCCAGGTCGACCTCGCCCGGATGCAATACTCGCTGCCCCGCCTAACGAGAGCCTGGAGCCATCTCGGCCAGCAAGGAGGCGGCATCGGCGCCAAAGGCGAGGGCGAGAGCCAGCTCGAGCAGGATAAACGCAAGATCCGCCTCCAAATCGACCGCCTGAAACGCGAACTCGAAGAAGTGCGCCGCGCCCGCGCCACCCAGCGCAAGGATCGCAAACGTGCTCCGGTGCCTAACGCCGCCATCGTCGGTTACACAAATGCCGGCAAGTCCTCCCTCCTCCGCCGGCTCACCGGCGCGGACGTCTTTGTCGAAGACAAACTCTTCGCCACCCTCGACACCACCACGCGCAAGATCGCTTTGCCTAACAAACAGCCCCTGCTCCTCACCGACACCGTCGGTTTCGTGCGCAAGCTCCCGCATCAATTGGTCGAAGCCTTCAACGCCACCCTGGAAGAAGCCGCCCTCGCGGATTTCCTCATCCACGTGCTCGACGCTTCCCAGGACGAAGTGATGGAGTTCTACAACACGACCATGCGCGTGCTTGGCCGGCTCGGGGCCGATACAAAGCAAATGCTCATCGTCTTCAACAAAGTCGACCAGGTGACCGATTCCCATGTGATCCCGTCCCTGCGCCGGCATTTCCCCGATGCTCTCTTCGTCTCCGTCCAAACCGGCGAAGGCATGGAACAACTCATCGAACGGATCTCGGATTTCGTCGCCCGCGGAACGGTAACCTTGGAGCTGCGCCTGCCGCCCGAGCGCGCCGATCTCCTCGCCCGCCTACATCGCGACGGCTCCGTGCGCGATCTTCGTTACGAAGGAGAATTCACCGAGGTGGTCGCCACCATCCCGGCCCGCGCTCTCGAGACTTACGCGCCCTTCCTCCGACAGCCCGAGCCCGGGCCAGAGTTGGCGCGGACGCCGCTGGAATAGGAGGTCCTTTCCAAGTCTGCGATGGAATTCCGTCTCGATTGGCAGCGACTCCTAAGCGATCAGCGACACACCTTCGGCGCTCCCCCGGGCCGGCCCGAGAACTCCCCGGCCAGCACGGACGTCCGTACGTCGTTCGAACGCGACTACGACCGAGTCATCTTTTCCGCGCCCTTTCGCCGTCTCGCGCGCAAGACCCAGGTCCATCCTTTCGCGGAGATGGATCATATTCATAACCGGCTCACTCACACTCTCGAAGTAGCGAGCGTCGGCCGATCCCTGGCTTACGCGCTCGGTCGATTTATCGAGCAAAGGAATGAGCTGCCCCGGAATCGGACGGTGGAAGATGTCGCCTGCATCGTCCAATCCGCCTGCCTCGCGCATGACATTGGCAATCCACCCTTTGGTCACGCCGGAGAATTTGCCATTCGGGAATGGGTCAAAGAAAATCGCGGCCTGCTCTACAGCGAGAATGCGCCGGGGACCGGTCTCCTGCATGACTGGATGTGCTTCGAAGGAAACGCCCAGAGCTTCCGCATGGTCGCCCGCGCCGATAACCGAGAGCAAATCTATATCCGGTTCACCTACGCATCCCTCGGAGCCATGATCAAATATCCATGGCACTCCGCCGACCCACGCGTCGGGATGACGAAAAAGTATAGCGTCTTCTCTTCCGAAGAAGCGATCTTTAATGAGATTGTCGAGGCGATGGGTCTGCGGCGGCCGAGTGGCGAAGTGGTTCGCCATCCCCTCTCCTTTCTCTCCGAAGCGGCGGATGATATCTGTTACCAGATCGGTGACTTCGAAGATGCCGTCCAGATGCGGATCCTGGCCGAGAAGGAAGTGCGCGATATCTTCGACCGGATCATCGGAGAAACCGATGACCGTCCGCTGCCAGCCCTTCGAGCCAAGGCGATTGGTTGCCTCGTGAGGACCGCAATCGCCGCGATCGAGAAAAACTACGACGCCATCATGGCCGGCACGCGCGCCTGGGAGCAATCACTTAAGAGCGACTTCCACCCTCGCATCCAGGACGCCCTCAGCGATATCAAGCAGCGCTACCCGTACATCTTTAGTCACCGGCCCAAAGTCGCCGTCGAGTTGGGAGCTTATCAAATCCTCGGCCGGCTCCTTGGCGCCTACTCAGGGGTGGTCAAGTCTTTGAGTCAGCATCATCGCTATGAGAAGCTAAGCTTCATCCAGAAGCGCTATGTCGAACTCGCCTGGCCTTCAGAGTACGCGCGCGAGAACGAGGAAAAGAGTTATGAATGGTGGCTGGGGCGCGTGATGGATTTCGTCGCCGGCATGACAGATAACTATGCCACGCAAGTCGCCCGCGAGATTGGCGGAGCTTAAGTCTCTTGTTCAAGAAAGTGCCCGACAAATCCCCGTTCCGACAAGGCAATCAATTTTAGCTGTCCGCTTTCCACTTTCAGCTTTCCGAACTCTTCGCTCTCCGTGAGCGCTCACTCAAAACTCGCTGCGACGCGCGCACATTAAGAATTTCCGGGTCGCCCTGCAGCCAGGCATTATCGATCGACACCCTCTTGAGGCGCCACTTCTCGCCCTCGCGCACCAGTTCGCAATCATAGCGATTCATCAGGAGCGCATTCTCCGAGCCGAGCCGCGAACCTTCCCGCGGCATGAAATGCTGCGACATGACATAGGCATAGAGCGTCGCCGTATCGCCGCTGATCTCGATCTGGAGATTGCTCGCCGTATGCGTCGTATCGAGCGGACCGAGAAACGGGATCAGCGTATCGACGATGGTCTGCCGTCCGATCAATCGCGGGAAATCGATCCCGAGTTTTTTGCCGGCTGATCTAAAATCGAGCACACAATCCTCCGCAAAAGCCGACCCGAGCGAATCCGCATCTCCGTGGTCGAGACCAAAAGCGTAGCGATGCAGCGCATCCGCTATCTCATAGCGATCAGTGGCCTGTTGTCCTGGATCGGTGCTCATCCGTGGACTATAATCCGTTCGCCCCATCGCGGTAAAGCCTCCACCTTTTTCTGCTCCGCACGAGGGCGATTAGCATTGCTATCTCACCCAATAGTTCCTAACATCGATCAACATCGGCGGCAGGGAAAAGTCTTTCGCCCTTGCTGTGAACCCGGAAAGGACCTTATGCGAACAATCCTGAAGTCTCTGCTGCCTTTCACTCTCCTCATCCAGTCGAGCAGCTTCGTCAGTGCTCAGCGGGCCGGCTGATCAATCTTTCCTCGCGCGTTTTTTGCGAGACAGGCGATGCCGTCGCCGTCACCGAGTTCATCCTGCAAGGAGCCGGGAGCGAAACCGTCGCCTTGCGCGGTCTCGGCCCTTCTCTTTCCGGGGTGCCAAACACGCTCCAGAATCCTACCACCCGTCTGCTCGACGCGCGCGGCCGCACCCTGGACTTGAACGATGACTGGATGGATAACCCCGATAAAGATGCAATCATCGAGAACGGATTGGCCCCGACCGAGCCGCGCGAGTCAGCGATGATCGATACCCTTTCCCAGGGAGTTTATACGATGATCGAGCAGGGGAATCATCGCGCTGAAGGCGTCGCCGTGCCGGAAATCTACGACCTATCTGATGGCGGCCTTCAACTTTCCGCCGCCGGCACTCGCGGGTCGGTCTTGACCGGAATCAACGTCATGATCAGTGGTTTCATCATTCCGGCAGCGGCTCGGTTCCGGTTTTGATCCGCGTCCTCGGCCCTACCTTGGCGGATGCGGGGTTTACCGGAGCGCTTGATGATCCAACCGTTGAGCTCTACGACGCCAGTGGCAACCTCGTTGCCTCAAATAACGACTGGCGCGACACGCAGGAATCGGAAATCATCGCCACCGGCCTGGCGCCGGCTGACGACCGCGAGCCGGCCATCGCCGCCATCCTTTCTCCGGGGCCATTTGCAACCGTAGTTAGCGGCGCCAATTCCACCATCGGCCTCGCCTTCTCCCAAATCTACTCCCTCGCCTTTCCGGTCAAAGAGCTCGACCCCGCACCAAAGCTCCGGCGCGGCCGTTAAACCCGCCGATCACTGGACACCTGGCTGCTCGGCCATAAGTTAGAGGCAGTTATGAAAACAAAAATCAGCCTCGCCGTCGTCACCGCTCTTCTGCTCGCCATCCTGCCCAGCCAGGCGCAGGAAAAGAAACGCGTCAGTCCGCACGAAACCGTCTCCGCTACCATCGACGGCGCGTCGATCAAGATCGTCTACGGCCGTCCTTACACCAAAGATCCGAAGAGCGGCGAGATGCGTAAAATTTGGGGCGGCCTCGTCCCCTTTGGCGAAGTCTGGCGGATGGGCGCTGATGAAGCCGCCATCCTCACCACCGACAAAGACCTTACCCTCGGCGGCACCAAGATCCCCGCTGGCAGCTACTCCCTCTTCCTTCAGCCCGAGGAGAACGGCGACGCCGCCCTCATCGTCAACAAACAAACCGGCCAGTGGGGAACCAAGCACGAAGCCGGCCAGGATCTAACCCGCGTCGCGATGAAGAAAAACCCGCTCGCCCCTGCTGTAGACCAATTCACCATTACCCTCGACCAAGGCAAGAGTGGCGCCGGCGGCATGCTCCACCTGAAGTGGGAGACCACCGGCTACTCCACGACCATTAAGGCAGAGAAATCACCGCCCGCCAGCCCAAAATAGCCGGCGGTCTACAAGCGGCGATTGGGGGAGCCTCACCCCCACGGCTCATCCCCCTTCAGGTGCCGCAGGACTTGAAGTTGTTAGAGTGTCGTTGATCCCGATCCAGAACAGGAGTTACGCGTCTTTTCGCTCCCGAGCGATCCCGCGATAACCGCGCCAACTCCCGGCGTTTTCGTCACGGGTCACACGGGCGCGGCCAAGGCTTGTCTCAGTACAAAAAAGTACCGCCCCCCGCGATCCGAAGATCACGAAGGGCGGCTGTTCCCCCCAGAACAATCCTTTTATAGATCTTTCCCCGCACGAACGCCAGTAAAAAATTTTGGCGTCATCGATCCGCCCGCGATTCGCCAGTTTGGGCGTCCGTCGCTGCCCCGCTGACACCCGCCAGATTCCTGCCAACTTCCCGGGAAATGAAAACGCACCGCAACCCATTCAAGTTTTCCTCTTCGACCTCGACAGGACCCCGGTCGATTCCAACGACCTCCACGTCAAATCAGGGCAACGCCATCCTGCCCCCTATTCGTTGACCTGGCGCTCGAAGGTGACTCGCGCGGCGTGATTTGGCTCGACATTTCTCGGCTCGCGGTCAGGGTCGGCGCCAGTTATGGCTACTCTTCTCTCGGTCTCGCTCCGGCCCGCTCGCCGGGCTCTGCGTTTCGCTTTCCCGGTGGCGGCCGGCTGGCTGATGACTTGGTGGTCGCTCGGGCCGGCGCAGGCCGGTCCGACCTTCGATTTCGCGCAGACGGGCTCGATGGCGAAGAATCGCCAATCGCACACGGCGACTCTCCTGCCCGATGGCCGGGTGCTGGTGGCAGGCGGCTTTACCAATACTGCGGCCGCGACGCCGACGACGGAACTTTACAATCCGGCCACTGCGATCTGGGCGCTGACGGGACCGTTGCACGGGTCGCGCGGAGGCCATACGGCGACCCTGCTGCGAGATGGCCGGGTGCTGCTGGCCGGGGGACAGAACACAGACTACCTAACGAGCTGCGAACTTTACGATCCGGCGACGGGTGTCTGGTCGCTGACCGGAAGCCTGGCACACCCACGATACTCCACCACGGCCACGATGCTGGCAGACGGCCGGGTGCTGGTGGCGGGAGGTTATGAGTTTGGCGCGGTCGCGACGGCTGAGATATACGATCCGACAACCGAAACCTGGACGGAGACGGGCTCGCTCAACCAGTCGCGGGCTTTCCATTCCGCTTCTCTTCTCCGCAACGGCGATGTCTTGCTTACGGGCGGGCAAAGCGGTCCCACCGTCCTCACCGCCGCGGAACTCTACCACCCGGCGACCGGTCTCTGGACGACGACGGGCAGCATGCTGAACCGGAAACAGTTCCATACTCAGACGCTCCTGCCCGATGGCCGGGTGCTGGTAACCGGTGGCCTGGGCGGCTCCGAGACTGACTGCGAGCTCTATGACCCTGCGTCGGGAACCTTCTCAGCCACCGGCAGCCTAAGCGAGGGATTGTACTCGCATACTGCTACTCTGGTCGGTCGCCGCGGCGTCCTCGTCATCGGGCCCACGGTTAGCCGGATAGCAGAGATCTACGACACGCAGACAGGCTCATGGTCGAATGCAGGGGTTGCTACGACCAACCGGCGGTCGCATACGGCAACCTTGCTGCCGGATGGGACCATTCTCGCGGCAGGCGGATTCAAGATCAGCACGGTGATCTCGACGGCCGAAGAGGGCGTGCGGGTGCGGAGCCAGCAGTAGGCGGACCTGTGAACAGTCCCCATAATCCTTGGAATACCAGCAAGTGATGGCCGAGCCACTCATACTCGAGGACAGGTCGGCGTGGCGGTGATCGGCGCTTACCTCCGGTCGACTGAAGACGAAGTTTTCTTGTATCGACGAATTCTGCCCGTGGCGGCGAGAAGGGCAACCTGATCTTCGCCCCGGCTTGGTGTTCGCCGTTTTCAAGGGGAACCGGCTGTAGGGTCTGCTTCCCCATCGGAAGGGGGAATGCGCTGAGACAGCGCACGGCTCCAGACGGGTTGCCTCCGAGAGCTTTCTTGGACGGTAAACCTCAGGACCGTTGGGGCTCCGGGCAAGGTAACAACGGCGAAACTTTTGTTTCCTTGTCACGGGTGCGGGACCGCGGAAACTCTCTCCGCAGCAAACAAAAACCATCTATGAAACTGTCCTGGTCATATCTTTTCATCATCGCTCTCACCTGCCTCGTCGGCCATACGGGACAAGCTCGCGTTTCGCCCCTGCGAGATCAGCCTCCGGCGTTGGTGGCGGACGGACGCTTCGGCGCGGAAGCGGTGCTGGAGGAATGGGTCAAGCAGAGTCCTCTCCCGACCGGAGCTAATCTCAATGGAGTGGCCTGGGCGACGGCGACTCATGGTTTTGCGGCAGGCACGGGCTTGACGCTGGTCGAGACGTTCGATGGCGGGGTGATCTGGCGCGATGTGAACCTGGCGGGATTCGACGAGAACCCTTTCTACAACGTCTATTGCTCAGATGCCAATACCTGCTTCGTGATCGGTAACTCGGCGACGACCGGCCTCGACCATTGGCGCACGTCCAACGCTGGTGCGACCTGGCAGAAGATTACCGTTTTCCCCCTCGGCGGCTCCTGGTATCACATTGATTTCGTTTCACCGACGGTCGGTTTCATGGGGTCCAACGGTGCGACCGTCCGCTCGACCGACAGCGGGGTGACATGGCAGGTGATGTCTGGTTATCCGAGTTGCCCGGTAATGTATGGGATGGATTTTCGCGATACGCAGGTGGGTCTCTGTGGCGGTGACCGCGTCTCGACGACGGATGGCGGCCCGGGCATTTTTAAGACGACCGATGCGGGGGTGACGTGGGTACGCAAATTCTCGCAATCGGCGAACGACGTGCTCTGGCTGAATGACACCACGGCGATCGCGACGGTGGGCGTGTCGATCTATCGCTCGACCAACAGCGGCGATACCTGGTCGCAGATTAACAGCCAGATCTTCACCGGGCTCGATGAGATGGTGAACCTGCCTAACGGGACTATCGTCGCCGTCTCTCTCGCGGGCGATGCCTGGCGGAGTACGGATGGCGGGGTCAACTGGACCCGCACGCT
Organism: Verrucomicrobiota bacterium; assembly: GCA_030856765.1. GTDB lineage: Bacteria > Verrucomicrobiota > Verrucomicrobiia > Chthoniobacterales > UBA10450 > Palsa-1392. The sequence continues at coordinate 20,163 of JALYOR010000027.1, forward strand.
CGAAGGAGTGGGCTCTCTCCCGGCGAGCTGGAATGTCGATTTCTTCGACGACCAGATAGGGATGATCGTGGGCCAGAGCGGCTATATCTTTAAGACGACCGATGGCGGCCTGACCTGGACGATGCTGAACAGCGGCATCGGCGGGGTGGAGTTCAATGACATCAAGATGTTCGACGACCAGACCGGACTGGTGGTGGGTCAGAACGGATACTTCCTTCGCACGGAGAATGGCGGCAACTTCTGGAAGACGGATCGACTGAAGGTGACCGGCCTGACTTTATTCCGAGACGAGGGTCTGGCGGCGGTGGATGTGGTGGACGCGAACTTTGCGGTGACGGCAGGCAACAATGGCGTGGTCTACAAGAGCTTTGATCGCGGGGTGAACTGGCAATCGATCGGTTATCCCCTCCTGCCCGATGACTATCTGATCAGCGGGGTGAAGTTTACCACTCACGATATCGGCTACGTGGCGGGGACGCGTCCCCAAGTCGCGATCGATACGTACCGCACAACCAATGGCGGCGCGAGCTGGACGTCGCTCGGCATGCCGGCGCACTACGTTGATTTCGTGGATGTGAATCACGGCTGGCTATTGACCATCGGCGGCACGGGCTTTCGGACCACAAATGGTGGCACGACCTGGACCCCGATGACTCTGCCGAACAGCGGCTCCAGCCCAATCATTTCCCGAATGGAATTCGCCAGCCAGAATGTCGGCTGGGCGGTAGGATGGTTTGGCTATGCGGCTAAAACCTCAAACGGCGGCGCCACCTGGCAACTGCAAAATGTCTCGTCCGCGGATGAAATCCTCCTCGGCATCAGTGTCCTGAGTGAGACGGAAGCCTATGTGGTCGGCGTGCATACACAGCCCACGACCGAGACAGCCAGCCTCTATCACACCGTGAACGGCGGAACTAACTGGACGCGATCGTTCCTGCCGGCTGACTTCCTGAACAATGTCTTCGCCAGCCCGACCGGGAATATCTGGACTTCCGGATATGCGGGGACGGTGCTCCATATGGGCGCTGGCCAAGGGATGTTCCAGTTGGCCTCGGCCGTCTCGCGCCAGAGTCATCGCACCGCTGGAAATTTCGACATCAACCTGCCACTGACTGGCGAACCGGGTGTGGAATGCCGAAGCACGAAAGGGAAATACAGTCTGGTCTTCAACTTCACGAGTAATGTCATAAGTGGTAGCGCGAGCGTGACCTCCGGCACTGGGACGGCAGGCACCCCTGTATTCTCCGGGACGACCATGACCGTCCCTCTTTCTGGAGTAGCAGACGTTCAGAAATTAACGGTGACGCTCACGGGGGTGACCGATGTGTCCTCACAGGTGTTGCCATCAACGCCAGTCAGTTTGAACGTTTTAATCGGTGATACCAACGGTGATAAATCCGTGGACACCACCGATGTCACTCTTACCCGGGGACAGGTCGGTATGGCGGTGACCGGCAGTAACTTCCGCGACGACGTGCGCGTAGATGGCACGATAACGTCGGCCGATGTGAAACAAGTCAGGACAGCGGTCGGGCATTCCCTTCCTTAAACAATGACTTTTGTTTTCAGCCGGGGTCGCTAACCCGGCTACAGGTCGGTCGCATGCGCGGGAATGGTGTGCGGCTGGCCAAGGTACAGAATGGTGACCTCGTCTCCGGCGCTCGAGATCAGTGGCACTTTCAAACCCCGCGGTAGAACGGTCTGACCGTATGGAATTTTGATGGTGACCGGGCGAGTAAGGGTAACTTCCTTCTTCTCCGGCGCGGGCGGCGGCGGAGTTGGGCTGGCGGGTTCGGTCGACGCGGCGGAAGCTTCAGGAGCCGGCGAGGTCGTGGCGGCTGACGGTGATGGTGTGACGGGTTCGATTGGTGCCGTGGCGGCCGCCGCTTGATCGAGTAACTCTATTCTGACCACGGGATGGATCTCCCAGGCGGTGGATCGCCATGGCTGATGATAACCATTCGCAACCACGGTCTTGATGGCGGTTCCGACATCGGCGCTGCCGTTGTGCTCGTCGTCCCACAGGAGATAGCCGGTAAGACGGATTTTGCGGGCGGGATGACCGGTCGGTTCATGGCTCAGGTCCGGGGCGCGGATGAAGGCGGCCAGGTCCTGCAGCCGGGTGCCATTGCGAAAAATGGCGGTCTGGGTGCGCGGGGTGATCTCGCAGACGATCGGGGTGGGGTCACCGATGGCGGGCGGGTGATCGGATGGCTTGGCGAAGACTTCCAGGTGCCAGTCGTGGAAGTCGGTGCTGGCGCAGTTAGTCGACTCGGGCGGACCGGCATAGGCCAGTACCAGGTAACCGGTAACAGTGACAAGCTGTTTCTCCTGCTGGGCAAGCGTGGCCAGGAGCGCCGGCGACAACTCTTTGCGGCGGCGGCCCTTGGTTTGCGCATCGAATTCTCCGATGAAGCGCAAGAAGGCGGCTGTATCCATGGCGGGCGGTGCGCCGACGAGGTCGGGCATGGGGCGATTCTTCAAACGGTTGCGCACCTGGCCATCCGGGGTCTTGGCCGATCCTTCCAGATGGTTGAGACAATCCCAAGGCTTGAGATCGAGTTCCTTGAGTTCGCGATCCTCGGAGATACGCGGGCGTTCCGCGGGAACGAGGGTTGGGAAGATCAGAACACAGGCGACGCCGAGAAGGCGCTTCCAGGCAATGCCGGGTTGGTTAGGGTGCGATCCAGTCACTGCCTGCCTGCTCATCTGGTAACTACGAAAGCTTTCTCCAAGGCTCTGCGTCGCAACCGGCGCTGTAGAGGAAACAAGAACGCCATCGAAAAGTAGATCCAGCCGCTCCAGCCAATCATTTCACTCGGTACGGTCAGAGCGACGAGGAGTGAGATAAGGCCGACGGCGAGCGGCACGCTCCAGCCGAAAAGCTCGCCGCGTGTCATGGCCGCTTCGCGTTCGTTGAGCCGGAGCGGCACTCGCACTCGCCAAGCATGCCAATTCAAAAGCAGTATCTCAAGCGCCAGCGCGACAAACCCGACGGCGTAGTGTGCGAAGAGCGCCCAGACCTGCGCTAACGACTGCACCTCGATTCTCGTCCCGAGGTAGCCGTTGCTGAGGGCGCGAAACATCCCGCCGAAGATCAGCTTAAGCGGATAGACATAGACGAGCACGGTGAAGATAAGCGCCCAACTGATGCAGATAGAGGTGGTGTCTTCCAGGCCGTAACGCCGGCTCCAAAGCCAGTGCCCGCGCCAGAAGATCGCGAGGACGCCGATGGAGGCGGCAAAGGCGAAGGCGGCATCGACGAAGGCTTCCAGTCGGGTCATCTCCAATCCGCGTAAACGAAAACCGTCGCGCCGCGGCAAGGCGTCGAGATCGTGCGGCAAAGCAGTGGTGATCTCTTCGAGCGGGTCGGCCATCGTGCTGCCGTGATGCCACAGAGCAGCGCGCTTGGCAATGCCGGAACGTCGACGCCATGTGCGCTCGCCTGGCTTGACCGATGCGCCGCGGCGCCTTACGCGGGTCGCGGGATGGGCCGGCGATTCTCTGGGTAAGGGAGGCATTGATGCACGCACTGCGATTGGCGACACTGATTGGTTTTCCATGGTTGCTCCTGGCAACCGAACTTGCGGCACAATCCTGTGCGGAGATAGACCTGGGACCCGGGGCGAGCCTCAACGGCTTTCGCCCTTTCCCAGATGATAACCCCTGGAACGCCGATATCTCCGCTTTACCGGTCGATCCTAACTCGGCGAATTTCATCGCTTTCATCGGCGCGACCGCCCCGCTGCACCCGGACTTTGGGGCGGGGCTCTACGCGGGGAGCACGATCGGCATTCCCTACCAAGTGGAGGACGCAACCCAAGCCAAGGTCCCGGTGAAGCTGGCGGCTTACCGGGATGAGTCCGATCCCGGTCCGATGCCGATTCCCGCCGACGCGTTGATCGAGGGCTATCCCAAGCCGGGCCAGGGTGATCGCCACGTCCTGGTGCTGGACAGGGATGGGTGCTGGCTCTATGAATCGGGCCGGGCGTTCTTCAAAAATGGCACCTGGCGCGCGGACGCGACCGCCATTTGGGATATGACTCTGAACGAGCAACGCCCCTATACCTGGACTTCGGCCGACGCGGCCGGTCTGCCGATCTTTCCCGGGCTGGTGCGTTACGACGAGGTGACCGCGGGAGCCATTAACCATGCCATTCGTGTCACGGTGCCGGTGACGCGACAAGCTTTTATCTCACCGGCATCGCATTGGGCCTCGACCGTGACGGACCCCAATGCGCCGCCCATGGGATTGCGAATGCGTTTGAAAGCGAGCTTTGATATTTCCGGGTTCCCGGCGAGCGCTCAGGTTATCCTGACCGCACTCAAGCAGTATGGATTGATGGTGGCCGATAATGGGTCTGCCATGTTCATTAGTGGAGCACCCGACGATCGCTGGAATAACTCCGAACTCGATCAGCTCAAGACGCTAACTGCGTCGGATTTCGAAGTCGTCCTGCTGGGACCGGTTTACACGCCAGCGAACGTGCCGACCGGTCCATCCCCCACCCTGACGAATGTGGTGGCGGTTCCTTCGACCATTACTGCGGGCCAACCGGTGACGCTTTCTTGGAACGTGTCGAATGTGCTCTATACCATCGTCTCGCCGGAAGCAGGCCCAGTTCGTGAGTCAAGCACCGTGGTTTACCCGACAGTCACGACTACTTATAAAGTCTACGCCACCAACCAATATGGCCGCACGACGAAGTCAGTGAAAGTGACAGTGCAATGAGCCGCCTTTGCCCGCGAGCCGAAAGGCGGGACAACGAAACTATTTGGCAGTGGCCGTGAACGGGCGAAGGTAGCGACCTTATGGGAAACAGCCAAGGCAGAGACAACGTGAAAAGACGCGCCGCCCGGCGCAAGAAAAGTGACCGCATCGTGGCCGCCAAAAAGACCGAAAAGAAGGCGAAAAAATAGGGCGAGCTCGCACCGGAATCCGGACGCTGCGATTGAGTCACGGAATCCAGGATGGATAACAAGGGCAAGAAGGAAGCGGAGGCCGCTCGTCGTCCCAGGCTCTTAGTCCTGGTGGACGAATCGAACGTCGGCAGCTCGGTGCGGACCGCTGGTCGCGGGCTCGACTGGTTGCGGCTGCGCGAATTTCTCGCCGGGGCCGAAACCGGGCGCGACTTGATCGAGATGGTGGTCTATGCCGGCTTGCCACCGCCGATTCCCCTTTGGGCGGATGAGCGGGACAAGAAGAACAAGTTCATCTACTGGCTGCGATCGAATGGCTTCATGGTGGTAACCAAGGATGGCGCGCCGGCCGAGGAGGGTCATTACAAAGCGAACGTCGATGTGATGATGGCGCTCGATGCCCTCGAGCTTTCCGTAGAGATGAGGCCCGACGTGGTCGTGCTGGTGACGGGCGACGCGGACTTTGCCCATCTCGCGACCAAATTGCGGCGGCGCGGGATTCGGGTGGAAGTGGCTTCGGTGAGCCAGAATCTCGGTGGCGTGCTGAAGGCGGCGGCCAACGCGATGATCGACCTGGCGCCTTTGGTTCGCTCTTTTGAGTTGATGCCAGTGGCGGAGTCGCCTGCCTCGGCACCGCGACGCAAACGGCCCTGAGGTCGCTCGTCTGGCGTGACGACGCGGGCTGCTATTGCAGGTTGTAGGCTTCGACCAAGGCCACCCCGGTGGTGTTGTTCTTGCCTCTCACGATGGCGGTATAGGCGCCGGCTGGCAGCATCTCAACGATGGCCGATTCTTTGTCGTTAGGCGGGGGCACGGTGGTGGCGATAATCTCGGTTTGCTGGGTCGATTTCCAGTTGTCGTTGCTCGCCACGGTCGCGCCATTCTGGTCGTGGATCTCGAGCGTTGGATCGGCGAGCGCATTGCTCACTCCGGCAAGACTCGGCCCGATGGCGCGGACGATGACATTGGCTTCATTGCCATTATCGAGCACGATAAAGCCGCCGATCATCACGTTATCGCCAGTCTGGACGAGGCCGCGGGTGGAGATGTTGGCGAGCCTGGCGGTGCCATCGAGGCCATAAGCCTCGACAAGTGCGATGCCCGTGGCGTTGTTCTTCCCAACCACCACCGCGGTATAGGAACCCGGGTTGAGCCGGCGCACGATGGCGGATTCCTTGTCGTTGGTGGGCGGGACGGTGGTGGCGATGATTTCGTCCTTCTGCGTCGATTTCCAATCGTCGTTCGTCGCGATAATTGCGCCGGTCTGATCATGCAATTCGAGCACAGTGTCGGACAAAGCGCCGGCGAGGCCGCCTGTGCCTAACGAAGGACCGATGGCGCGCACGATGACGTTCTTGTCCCCCGGCCCGGTGATGATGAAGCCGCCGATCATGACGCTGTCCCCCGTCCCGACGCTGAGCCGGGTGGAAATGTTGCCGAGGTTAGGCGGCGCGACGAGGGCTGGAATCGCGCTGCGCGACCAGACAGGACTGCTGGAGCCCGCGGTGCGCAGTCTCTGCAACCCCGAGCCGTCGTTGTTAATGACGTAGATTTCGTTCGTCGCTGGGATGGCGTGTTGCTGCGGGCCGAGCGGGCCAGGCTCTTGTTGACCAAGATCGAAGACCAGTTGGCTGCCGTCCGGCGACCAATCGAGCGTCGAGATGTAGAAGCCAGGGTTGAATTGAATGAGCTGGGTGTCGACCCCGGTGGTGAGGTCGACGATGTGGATTGACTGGATGTCGGGATCCGGGGTGACGCTATCGAGGAGGAAGAAGTTTTGGAAGGAACGCACGAAGGCCACGCCGCGGCCGTTAGGCGAAAACTTCGGCGCGTAATCGTGCTCGCCCCAGAGATAGGCGGTAGGTGAAATCTGCGAGTCGGCGCGCGGAAAAGTGATCTGCTGGGAGTGACCGGAAAGGACGGCGCCCACGATCGGCTCGATCACACTCAGGGCGGTGACTTCGCCGGTCCCGCCACCGCTGATGAAGTTGGTCGTGCCCTCCAGGGGCGCCACCAGGAGCGTCCCGTCGGGGGACCAATCGACCCCTTCCCCGCCATGGTGCTTTCCGTTCAGGCCTTTATCGACGTGCACCTGCAGTGGAGCAAAAGCGGAGGAAGTCGAGTATACCTCGAGCGAGGGCGTGGTGGTCTGCGTGCCGACGTTGTTGAGGTCGCCCGTGAAAATGTAGGTGAAGACGGCGAGCCGGGTGTTATCGGGCGAGAAAGCCTTGTAGTTGGGAAAATTGTAAATAATGACGCCGTCGCTCACGAGATCGCCAAAAAAGGTGAGTTCGTTGATCGCGCCGTTCGTCGTGCTGAGGGAAAAGACATTATGGCTTCGTTGGTTAGGCAAGGCGGGATCAAGCGCACTGACGGCCAACTGAGTGGCATCGCGGGAAAAAACCGGGAGCTCGAAAGTGGTAAAGGGCAGCGCGATCTGGGCGTCGCCGGTGCCGTCGGCGTTCATGCGATGCAATTGCAAGCTGCCGTCGCCCTGGGTTTGGACGTAGCCGATCTGCGCCTCGACCGAGGAAAAACCAACGGAGAACAGCGCGATCAAGCTGAAAAAATTAACGATCTTCCGCCAAAGACGAAACCATACCGGAACCGGACCAATCATTGCCATGGCTTAATCATCGAATACGCGGATTTTCCACGCCATCTGCCGAATGGCAGGTGCCGTCCTTGACAGCGCGGGGCAAGTTTGGGACAAAGGAGCTAACTCCCGCCGCGATGAACGCACTTCGACAGCACGATTGGCTCCGCCTGCAGGAGTTCCTCCTCCGGCTGCACACGACTTCGAGCCTCTCCGAGCTGCCGGCGACGATCCTGGGCGGGTTGCAAGAGGTGATTCCTTTCGACTCCGGCAGTCTGCAAGACGATCGCGGTGGATTGCGCGAGATCCCGTGGCTCTTTGAGGAGCAGGCCTGGCAACCCGAAATCGTGGCGGGAGATGAACTCGGCGTGCGCGTCATGTCGCATTGGGAGCCGGAGTTCACTTCGATGCGGGAAGCGTTTTTCCACGCCAGCGCGGAACGTCATCCGCACAGCGCCTACTACCGGGAGACGGGCGATGGCGCGGCTCGCCGGTTGTCGGAGATCATCTCGTTGCGAGAACTGCGGCAGACGGTTTTTTTCAACGAAATCTCCCGCCAGAACCGGCTCGTTCGCCAGTTGACGATCTATTTCCCGGCCCCGCCGGAGAATACAGTCATGGTCGCGCTCTGCCGGGAGTCGCCGGATTTCTCCGAGCGCGATCGCTCCCTTTTGGAAATGCTGCGGCCCCATGTGGCGACCGCGTGGCGGCAGGCTTGGGAACGCGAACGCCACCGCGCAGAGGTGAAGCGGTTGCTGGACCGCAAGTCGCACACGGCCGAGGCAATCGCGGTGAACACCGGCTTGCGTAAGCGGCTCGGGATCACGCCGCGCGAGGCAGAGGTGCTTGGTTGGGTCGCGCAGGGTAAGACCAATCGTGAGATCGCGATCATCCTCGGGCTGGCCGCGGGCACGGTGAAATTCTACGTCGAACGCATCCTGGCCAAGCTCGGTTGCGAAACGCGAACCGCGGCAGCGCGCACCGTGCTGGAAGCAGACGCTGGACTAACGAACGCGGAACTTCCGACGGTCTCCTAGGATGCGACGATCGTGGGCTCGATCGTAAAGCTGGCGCGCAACCCGCCGCCGGCCGCGATCTGCTGGATGCCATCCTTCTCCTCGAAAGGTCGCTGTTCGTGGCGATCGGTCAGCCCCCAGCAAGGTTCGACGCAGAGGAATGGTCCACCATCGGACCAGATGGTGAAATAGGGAACGTTGTCAAAATCAAGCGCGACCTGGCGACCGCTGGGAGGATCGCGAAAGACGAAAGTTCGATCGGGGACCTCGACGAATTCGAGAATGTAAGAGCCGGGAAGCTGGGCTCGATCAAAAGGCATCTTGCCGCCCGAGTGAATGATCTCTGCGGTCTCGCCGGTAAGGAAATTCCCGGGTGAAAACCAGCGCCGGTATTGGCCGCGAGGCATCTCGAGTTCAAAAGTCTCGAAGCTGGTTGCGGCGAAACCAGGATGCAGCCCGAACTCGAGATGCGCGGTGAGCTTTGGCTCTTGATTCTCGAAATGGAAGCCCGCCTCCAATTCTTCGCCGCGTAGCGTGTAGGTGAGCGCGAGCGCGACCTGGAGTGGATATTCCGCGGGTTCGATTTCGTTAGGCGAAAGACGGTAAGTCAACGACGCGCCTTCCTCCGCCCCCAGATCCGCGCTCACATCGCTGAAGGTTTTGTGGCGCACAAAACTGTGCGTCCCGCCACGGATCTCGCGACCGCGATAAAGGCTCCTATCGTCCTTCAGGCGATGCAGGAAATACCCCATAACGGTGGCGTGGTTCCCCCATCCGCGCGCCGGTTGGCTGAGATCGTTGTCACGATAAAGAAAACCGACCCAATCGCCTTTCGCATCGCGCCGCGCCAGACTAACGAGCTCTGCACCCACGCGCGAAACGATGAGGCGAATCCCGTGCTCTTCGTCGGTCAGGACGTCGAGCAAGCGGCCATCACGTTCCTCTTCGCGATGCGAGAACCTCAAGTGATTGGCGCCGCCCTTTTACGGAAACAAACCGCGGGTGTGCTTGGCTTTCATCACCCGCTCAACCCCGATCGCCATCGCGGCCGTGCGATGCGAAACGTTGTCGCGCTTGGCGCGTTTGATCACCTGCACAAAAGAATGCTCCAGGATGCGGAAAAGTTTGTCGGGCACTTCCGTTTCCGTCCACATAAAGGCCTGCAGGCCCTGCACCCATTCGAAATAGGAAACGATCACACCACCCGCGTTGCAAAGAATGTCGGGAATGACGAAGACTTCCTCCCGGCGTTTGTTCAAGAGGAGATCGGCTTCCGGGCTGGTCGGGCCATTGGCGCCCTCGGCCAGGATGCGGCATTTGATCTTGTCCGCGTTCTTTACCGTGATCACGCGATCCACGGCACACGGGGCCAGCACGTCGCACGGCATCTCGAGCAACTCGTTCGGGTCGATCCGGTCGCCTTGGGAAAAAGCGCGCAGATTGCCCTTCTTCTGCACGTGCAGCTCGGCCGCCTTCACGTCGATGCCTTTGGGATTGTAGAGGGCCACCGTATGATCGCTGATCCCGACGATCTTGACCCCGGTCTTCAGGCCTAACGAAAGTGCCGCGACCGAGCCGACGTTGCCGAAGCCCTGAATGATGGCGGTCGCTTTTTCCGGATCCATCTTCAGCATGTCCATCGCCCGCTCGATCAGGTAGACCACCCCGCGACCGGTCGATTCACGCCGGCCTTCCGTGCCGCCGACGGAAACCGGTTTGCCGGTCACGATCTCATTCACGGAATATCCCTGGTAAACCGAATAGGTGTCCATGAACCAAGCCATCACTTGTTCGTTAGTCCCCATGTCGGGGCCCATGATGTCGGTCTTCGGGCCGACGAACGGGATCATCTCCTGCATATAACGGCGCGAGATGGCTTCGAGCTCTTTCGACGAGAGCTTAGTCGGATCGCAGGCCACTCCGCCCTTGGCCCCGCCGTAGGGCAAATTGTTCAGGGCGCACTTCCAGCTCATCCACATGGCGAGCGCAGCGGTTTCGCCCATCGACAAATTGGGCGCGAAACGCGTGCCGCCCTTGGTCGGTCCCAGCGTGAGGTGATGCTGCACTCGGTAGCCTTGGAAAGTCTTCGTGCTCCCGTCATCCATGTGGACCGGAAGAGTGACGGCCATCGCCCGCTTCGGGTACATGAGCCGATCGCGATCGTTTTTGTCGATGTTCAGGTAATCGGCGATGACATGGAACTGGTCGCAGGCCATCTGAAAAACTTCGTCGTCGTATATCATAAAGGGCAGAGCCGGCAGTGTAGAACGGCCGGGCGGTTGGTGCAGGTGGTTTTTCCTTTTCACCCTGTGAGTCGTCAAATGCAAGTTGTGCGGGTTCAGAGACCGATTGGCAGCGAGGCCGCTCTGATCTACGCTGCGCCCCATGGCGGACCTCGATTCCGATTGGCATCCCGAGACGATCGCGGTTCACGCCGGCCGCGCGGTCGATCCGGCAACGGGTGCCGTGGTGGCGCCGATCCATCTCTCGACGACTTTCCAGCGCGGAGAGGACGGAAGCTTCCCGACCGGCTTCAATTATTCACGGTCGGATAATCCAAATCGCGCCGCGCTCGAGAAAGCACTGGCAGCCATGGAGGGCGGCCCCGTCGCAGCCGCTTTTGCGTCCGGAGTGGCGGCGGCGATGAGCATCTTCCAGACGCTTTCGCCTAACGATCACGTGATCGCGCCGCTGGAGGCCTATCACGGCATTCTGCGGCTCCTGCGCGAGGTCTTCGGACGCTGGCAATTGCAAATCGATTTCGTCGACATGACGGATCTCGAAGCCGTAAAAAAAGCGGTCCGCGAGAAGACGAAACTTATCTGGGTGGAGACGCCTTCCAATCCCACCCTCAAGCTGACCGATATCGTAGCGGTCGCCGAGATCGCGCACGGCGCGGACGCTATCCTCGCGTGTGACAACACGTGGTCCCCGATCATTCAGCGGCCGTTCGAGCTCGGCGCCGACGCGGTCGTGCATTCGACCACAAAATATTTCGGCGGTCACAGCGATGTCCTCGGTGGTGCGGTCATCGCCCGGCGCGACGACGAGTTTTTCCAGCGACTCCGTGAAGTGCAGGGAGTTGGTGGCGCCGTCCCAGCTCCCTTCGATTGCTGGCTGGTCCATCGGGGAATGCAGACCCTGCCCTGGCGCATCCGCGCGCATTCGGAGAACGCAGCCCGCATCGCGCAGTTCCTTGCGACAAATCCCAAAGTCGCGCGAGTTCATTATCCCGGGCTCGCCTCGCACCCGCAACACGGGCTGGCGGTCCGGCAAATGAGTTCATTCGGCGGGATGGTCTCCTTCGAAACCAAAGGCGATCGGGCCGGCGCGATGACCTTGCCCAATCGTACTCGCATCTTCACCCGCGCCACCAGCCTCGGCGGAGTGGAGAGCTTGATCGAACACCGAGAATCGATCGAAGGGCCCGGCACCCGCACGCCAGAAACGCTGCTCCGGCTTTCCATCGGTCTCGAGCACGCCGACGATCTGATCGCCGACCTGGACCGCGCCCTAACGAGCTAGTGTGCCGCTACAATTTCAGTTTCCGGCGCGCCAACTTGACCACGTCTTCCACTTCCGCCACGCGCAGGAGGTAGGCGGTTCCGAAAAAGGCCAACGCTCCCACTGCGATCGTCGCCATCACGCCGATAATTAGCGTTACTTCCGATTGACGCGTTGGCGTTGGAAAAAGGAAGCGTTGCGCGACAAAGCAGATCGCGGCCAGCACTACTCCCGCTACCAAAATCTTGCCCAACGTCGCCAGCATCAAGCCAGTCTCGAGCCGGCCGGTATATCGCCGCATCATCACGTAGAGAAGGAGGAAATTCGTGGTCGCGACGAAGCTCGTCGACAAAGCCAACCCGCGATGTCCCAGCCCGAGATGGAAGGTGAAGAGCCAGTTGAGCGCAAAATTCACCCCGATGGAAAGGAGACTAACGATCATCGGCAGATGCCTTTTATCGAGGGCGTAAAAAGCGGGCGCGAGCACCTTCACCCCGGCGTAACCTGCCAGCCCGATTCCATAAAACTGCAGCGCCGCCGCCGTCTGCACGGTCGCGTCCGCGGTGAAACGACCATGTTGATAAATCAACGCGATGATCGGCTGCGCCAGGATGATGAGCCCGATCGCGGATGGGATGGTAAGCAGCATGACCAGGCGCATCGCGTGCGCGAGGGCGCCCCGAAATTCTTTCGTGTTCCCGGTAGCCGCACTCCGCGAAACGAGCGGCAGGGTCACAGTTGCAACCGCGACGCCGAAGACGCCGAGCGGCAATTGCATCAGGCGAAAGGCGATGTTCAGCCAGGTAATGGGACCGTTGCCTAAGGCCGAAGCAAAACCGCTATTGACCGCCACGTTCACTTGGACCGCGCTGGCCGCGATCGTGGCCGGCCCCATCAGGGCCAGAATCGTGCGCACCCCGGGATCACGCCAGTTGAAGTCCAGCTTGAAACGAAAACCAACGCCCGTCGCCGACGGGAACTGCACCACCAATTGCAAAAGGCCACCGAGCAAAGTGCCGAGCGCCAACCCAACCAGACCGCGCTCGCCAAAATGCGGATGCCGCCAATCCGCCTGCGGCTCGAGCCAATAGCAAAGCACCACGCCGCCGACGATGGAACCAATGTTGAAAAAGCTCGATGCCATTGCCGGAACACCGAAAACGTTTTTCGCATTCAGCATTCCCATGACCAGAGCGGCCAGCGAAACAAGGAGGATGAAGGGGAACATGATCCGGGTGAGCAGGATGGTGAGCGCTGCCTTTTCCGCGGGAAACCCCGGCGCGAGAACGCCGATGACTTGCGGCGCAAAAAGGATCCCAAGCAGCGTCATCGCGCTCATGAAGACGAGCGTGAGCGTCGCGACCTTGCTCGCCAGTCGCCAGGCCGACTGATCCCCCTCCGTTGCGATGCGACGCGAGAAAGTGGTGACGAAGGCGGTCGAGAGAGCGCCTTCGGCGAAAAGATCGCGCAACATGTTGGGCGCCCGAAACGCGGTAAGAAACGCGTCCATGTTTCTGGAAGCGCCAAAGAGCGCGGCGATCACCATCTCTCGGATCAAACCCAGAAAGCGGCTGCAGAGCACCGCCAGCCCGACGATGCTCGTCGCTTTCGTGCTGACGCGTTTATCTTCCCCCATCCGGCTATTTCGCGGTTTGCTCGGGAACGAGGAAGCGTTGGTAGATGAAGGATGCTGCGATCAAAACCACCGCCACGCTAACGAAAGCACCGATCCGGTAAAGCTCGTCGAGATCATTCAGGTCGTGGAGGAAAAGTTTGGCCAGCGTGATTCCGAGGAGGCCGACGCCGGCGTAACGCGCCGCGCGTTGTTTTATTCGCATCCCGATCACGATGAGGCCGAGAGCGAAGAGCGCCCAGGCGATCGAGTAGGTCATGTCCCGGGCGAAATTGCCCGAGAAGGAGAAAGTCAACGTCGGCCCGATCGAGAAATAGTCAGCGATCTCGATGTTGAGAAGAAGGAAGATCAGGATCGCGCCTAACGGTCCCAGAGCTGCCGGGGCCATCCGTTCCCCCGCCGTCGGGCGCGGATCCCCAAAGAGCCGTGCCCCCGCCAGCAGGCAAAGGCTGGTCACGCCATAGGCGTAGAGGTACCAGTTCCAAATCCGTGTCCCGGTCCGCTTGTGATATTCGAAGACGGCTGGATTGAAAGCGAGCCGGGCGAAAGCGGCCGCCAGGAGCGCGAATGCCACCACCCGAAGCCCGCGATGCGGAAGGCGGCCAAAGAGCCAAAGCAGCGCCAAACCTTCCAAGGCCCAGGCGAGGGTGATCCATTCGCGCTCGAACTGGAGCGGAAAAATCAGACTAACGAAAAGCAAGAGCGCCCCACCCTGCCAGGCCAGCCGGACGTCGCCCGCCGCCGGATCGGCTCGATAGAGTTTCAATAACGACCAAACCCCCATCGCGCCCGGCAGAACGAAGATCGCCGGAAGCAATCCCATCCACTCGTTAGGGAAAGCCAGGCTGATGACGCGATAGACGAGCCAAAACTGCAAAGCCTGCGCCAGCGCACTGATCGCCCACGACCACGGCTTCTCCTTTTCCGCCGAGCAAAAAGGAAAGGCGACAAAGATCAGCAGGAAAAGCGCATAGCAAACGAGCGCGGGACCGGCCTGTGCGCCGGAGAACCGCACCCCTTGCCAGGTCCATTCCACCATCGCAGTGCCGACCAACGCCGCCAAAGCCAGCCAGTCTGCCCGCCTCACGATGGCGGCTGCGAGCAGGATGAGGGCAATGAGGAGCGCGATCGTGAAGACCGGGGTCGGATTCCAGAGATCGACCCGGCCGATAAGGATCACCAAAAGCGCGAAGGGTGTGATCGTCCCCAACGCGGTGAAGGGCAGTAACCCCGGTTTCCAGGCGGAGACAGGCGTCGTCGCGGCGTGCAGGAGCGCAAAGATAACGATCGCCACGAGCGAGGCGAGGAGAGGCGTTTGCGGAGCGAAGAGAGCGATCCATTGCGCCACCAAGGCGAAGGTCAGCGCGCCCGCCGCTACCGCCGTTCCGCGATGCACACGACCAAGGACCGGGAGCGCGAGCAAGCCGGCATCGGCCGAGAAGACAAAGCTAAAGAAATAAAACGGCTGACGCGCCAAGGCGGGAAAAGCGGCGAGATAAAGACAGAAGGCGAGAGCGCCAAAGCCCGTGACCAGGCTCGCCGTGGCCAGCCATCCGTTAGGCTCGCGCCGACGCTGCAGGAAGAAGAGAGCAAGGAAAAGCGCCTGGAAGCCAAGAAAAATCCAGAGAGCCCGGTAGCCTTTGCTGGCGTCAAAGAATTGCCCGGCCCAGCCGAATTGCATCAATACCGTCCCGACAGAAGCGAGCAGAACCAAATAATACCAGCGCTTTCGCAACGCCACCGCGGCCACCCCGAAGTCGAGCAGCGCGACGTAGAGAAAAAGCGCGGGCACATGATCAACCCCGGTCCGCAAGAGCACCGGGTTCAGAAAACCGCCTAACAACCCCAGGATGACGATGACCTGCGCGCTCAGGTTCACCGCGAGGAGGAAGGAAAAAAGCGCCACTGCCGACATGGCGAAGAACGCGGTCGTCAGAGAAATGAGTCCATAAAATGAGTGCGCGGCGAAAAGGTCGGCATACAGAATCACGATGCCGGTCGCGCAGAGACTTTGGGCGGTGACCCCATATCTCCCCCGTGCCAGCCACCAGCCGAGCCCGATCAGGATGGCGGCGACGGCCCCTCCGATCGCGACGCGTCCCAGCGGCGTGATGAGATTGTTCTCGAAAGAATATTTAACCAGGAAAACAACCCCGAGAAAAAGCGCCAGCCCGCCGAGCCAGGCGAATAATTTCACTCCCATGAACGCTTCCCAGTTGAACGGCGTGACGGGCGGAGCAACCGGCGGCGGCGGCGCTGGTCTGGTGGGCAACGGCGGCGGTTCCTGCGGCTTCCGCACCACTGGCGGCGCTTTGGCCAGGAACGGCGACGGGGGAATGAAGACCTTTGCCGACGCGGGCGCCTGCTCGACCAGAGGCGGCTTTCGTTCCAGAGCGGCGATGCGCTGCGTTAACGCGTCGACTAACTGCTGCAGCTTATTGAGCCGGACCGACAGGCCGACGGCTACGATCAGCATCAGAATGGCGAGCAAGAAGAGGCCGGGCAACATGGAAGCGAAACCTAACGGTCAATCATCACAAGCCGGTCGGATGATCGAGAAATTCCCACGGCATCTCGAAATTCTTCGCCAGTTCGGCGGCGAGCGCTTTCACGCCGAAGGTTTCGGTCGCGTAGTGCCCACCAAGGAAAAGATTGACCCCGAGTTCTTCCGCCGCGACCGCCGCCCAATGGGGAGCCTCGCCCGTGATGTAGGTGTCGATCCCCTCTCGAGCGGCCGCGTAGATTTCACCGCCGGCCCCACCTGTGACCAGCCCGATGCGTTTCGTTTCCATCGGGCCGGTGCCGATGCAGCGGACCGGGCAGCCTAACGACTCTTCCAGCTTGGTGATCAATTCGTCACGGCGCAGGCTTGCTTCCGCCACCAGCCCGGCCGGCTGGCCTTTCAGCGTGAGGAACGGCTCCGGTTTCTCGAGGCCAAGCGCAGCGGCGAGGAGCGCGTTATTCCCGAGGGTCGGATGGAGATCGAGCGGCAAATGCGCGCTGTAGAGAGCGAGATTGTGATCGAGCGCCAGTTTCAATCCGCGATAGAGGGCGCCAGTCACAGACCGGAGTCCGGGCCAAAACAATCCGTGATGGACGACCAGCAGGTCGATGCCCGCATCGACCGCCATTTGCATGGTGTGGGCGGAGGCATCGACGGCGGCGCCGATCCTGCTCACCTCGCCGGAGTTTTCAATCTGAAGACCATTGAGTGCGTTCGGATAATCCTCGATTTCAGAAAGACGCAAAGCGTCATCGGCAAATCGAACCATCGAAGCGAGCTCAGGCATCCGGTTATTTGGCAGTTTCCAGCGCGATTTGAAACGCAAAACTTCAGAGATCGCCAGACCGCGCGCCAAGTCGATGAGGGCAGCGTCCACGATTTCTGGGCGGGAGTTCCGTCCGAGTCGAGACAGATGCGCTGACCCGCGGCCTCGCTCAGGAAGCCAGCGGCTGGCGAGCCGTAAAATCCAGTTGACGGGCGCGAACGCAGCCTTGACGAAGCGGCGCCCCCTGCTGACGATAGCCAGCGGAGGACTTGCTTTGGAATACACAGACGCACCCGCAACCGAATTAACCGCACAACCATTCGCCGCGCCGACCCCGGCGACCGGACTTCTCGAGACCGCCGAGGGCCAGGCGAGCGATCTGGTGGCCTTCGCCCTCAGCGTCGTGCCGGGTCTCGGGCACATTTACAAGGGCTATCGGCTGATCGGGATGTTGCTCATCTTTATCGGCAACGGGTTCGCCCTCGGCTTATCGCTCCTCATTGCGACGGCCACCGCCGGTTTCGGATTCTTTCTCGTTTTTCCCTATTGGCTTGCGGTAGCGATTCACGCTTGGGCGATCGCCGATCGCGTCGTGACCGTGCCGGAAGATGTCGGCGAGCAGTATTAACATCGCTCGCGGCTTCCGAAGCGGCTGCTTCAGCAGCTAGACGGCCGCGTAGATTTCCTCGAGAATCTCGCGCAGACCGTAGCGGAAATTCCATTCCGGATAATGCTCCCGGAATTTGCGCACGTCGCTGATCCACCAGATGTGGTCGCCGATCCGGTTGTCCTCGACGTATTCCCAGGAGAGTTTTTTTCCGCTGATTTCTTCGCAAAGAGCGATCGCTTCCAGCATGGAGCAATTGCAATGGCGGCTCCCACCGAGGTTGTAGACTTCGCCGACCCGCGGCGATCTGACGAACGCGGCGAAGGCCTCGACCAGGTCGAAGCTATGGATGTTGTCGCGCACCTGCTTGCCCTTGTAACCAAAGACGCGATAGGGGCGGCCGCTCACCGCGCACTTCATCAAATAGGAGAGAAAGCCGTGCAGTTCGGTCCCGGCGTGCGCCGGACCCGTCAGGCAACCGCCCCGAAAACAGACCGTCGGCATGTTGAAATAACGTCCGTATTCCTGCACCAGCACGTCGGCCGCAACCTTCGACGCGCCGAAGAGCGAATGCTTCGTCTGATCGATGCTCATGCTTTCGGAAATGCCCGGCTCGTATTCGTGGCCCGGCTCGATTTCCCAGCGCAGCTCGAGTTCCTGCAGCGGCAGGCGGTTCGGGGTGTCGCCATAGACTTTGTTGGTGGAGGTGAAGACGAAAGGCGTTTCCGGACAAAAATTCCGGGCCGCTTCGAGCAGATTGAGCGTGCCGTTGGCGTTGACGGTGAAATCCATCTGCGGATCGCGCGCGGCCCAATCGTGTGACGGTTGGGCGGCGGTGTGGACGATCGCCGTCAGCCCCCGCCCGTGCGTCCTGAAGACTTCGTTGATCGCCGCGGCGTCCCGGATGTCGATCTCGTGATGCTCATAGCCAGGCACTTCGGCCCGCAACTCATCCCGCGTTTTTCGAGTGGATGCTTCCTCGCCGAAAAACTCCTTCCGCATGTCGTTGTCGATCCCGACCACGGCGTAGCCTTCACCGGCAAAGCGCTTAACGGTTTCCGAGCCAATCAACCCGGCGGAACCGGTGACAAGGATGCAACGTCCTTTCGCCATATCGTTAGGCGCGTTCGCCGATCATCCAGGTCAACTGTCCGTTAGGCGGATTCACCTGACTGGCGGGATATTCGGTCGCGCCACCAAGGACGCGCTCCAGCAATTCCGGGTTCTTCTCGCCGCTGACCAGAAACAATACCTGCCGCGACTGGTTGAGCAGCGGCAAGGTCATCGTGAGGCGCCAGGCGTCTAGTTTCGGAACGAAGTTGGCCGCGACGCGCCGGACCTGTTCACCGAGCGCCGCGGTTTCGGGGAAGAGCGAAGCGGTGTGTCCGTCGTCGCCCATGCCGAGCAGTATCAGGTCGTGGCGGTAGATTGTTTCTCCGTGCTGAGTAGCCAGAAGAGCGAGGGCATCTTCGTATTCCTGCGCGGCGAGTCGCGGCTCGATTTCGCCCCGCATTCGCATAACCGATTTGTCCGGGATGGCAAAGGGTGCAAACAAGGTTTCGCGGGCCATCCGGTAGTTGCTCTCGGCATCGTCCGGCGGGACGCAACGTTCGTCGCCGAAGGTGAACCGGACGCGTTCCCACGGCAGCTCGCGCGCGATCCGTCCGAACTCTGTGTAGATGGGCCGGGGCGTATTTCCACCGGAGAGCGAGATGCGGAATTCGCCCTGCTCGGCCAGCGCGCGGCGTGCCTCCCGCAGAATGAAGGCCGCGGCGTCGGCGGTCAGGTTTGGGGTCCGGATAACGTTGCGACTCATCGGGGAAGGTCGCGGCTAGATGGCGCAGTGCGTGCGGCCGTGTTTGGCCAGATACTGCTGATGATATTCCTCGGCCCGATAGAAGGTCGGCGCGGGCTCGATCAGGGTCACGATGGGGCGGCGAAAGCGGCCGCTCTTTTCGAGCTCCGCCATCTTCGATTCGGCGGCCGCCTTCTGCTCCGATGAGTGGTAGAAAACGACGGAGCGATATTGCGAGCCCATATCGGGTCCCTGACGATTGCGTGTGGTCGGGTCGTGATTGCGCCAGAACACCTCCAGAAGCGCTTCGTAGGAGACTTCCGAAGGATCGAAAGTGACCTCCACTACTTCCGCGTGTCCCGTTTCATCGCTACAAACCGCCTCGTAGGTAGGGTTTTCCATTTTCCCGCCGGCGTAACCGACGACCGCGTCTTTGACTCCTGCGGTCTGGCGGAAGACTGCCTCTACTCCCCAGAAACATCCGGCGCCAAATGTCGCCTTTTCAGTGCTCATGCAGAACGATGAAGCGGAAGCGGCGGACTCGCAACCAGCGTCTCCAAATTCAACGGGAAAGAGTCGTCAATTCCTCCACCCAGAGCAGCTCGCAGGCACCGTTACCGGAATCGGTCCGACTAAGCGAGGAGCGCCAGGTGCCATACTCCGTGCTCCTGGCTTCCACCAGCAGGCCGGACAGATGAACGAGTTCCCCCGCGCGCAACGATCGGCAGCGCCCAGCGATCACGCTAGTCGCTGGAATGAGATGCAGGTTCGTCGCGTGCGAGATGATCTCTTCGCTCGGGATGGGTGGCTGCTGTTGGTACTCGTACCAGAAAAAGCGCGCGCTCTGGCTGATCGTCAGCCGATCGAGCACCGCCTGGTCGGACATTCTCCCCCATCCGATGGCGAGGTCGACCGGCACGAGTGGTGCAAACCGATCGTAGCGGTAGATCTTGCGATGAAGAACGCGCGCGTCGCAGGAAAAATGAGCCAGCGGCTGAAGATGAAACTGGCCATGATCGAAAGGCACGTCGTTAGGTGTGGTGCCCGTCTGAATCGGGTCGTCCGCGATCAAGACCCCGGGCGGATGGCTGATCGGAGCCTCGCTCCGGGCGTAGGCGAACCAGGCGAGCACCATCAAAGCGAGGCAGGCGGCCGTTTTCATTGCGGCCTCTGCTGAAGCAGAATTGGTGCTGACTTAGGCCGCCGAAGCTACATCACCATCCCGCCATCGACCGTCAGCACCTGGCCGGTGATGTATTTCGCTTCCGGCGCGGCGAGAAAGGCGACGGCCGCGGCGATATCTTCGCCCTCGCCAAATTTCCCCAGCGGGATTCTCGGAAGAACGGCTTGCTTGATCTCGTCGGACAAGACCTCCGTCATGTCGGTGGTGATGAAGCCCGGCGCGACGGCGTTGACCGTGATGCCGCGGCTGGCCAATTCGCGAGCCAGCGTTTTCGTTAGGCCAACGAGACCAGCTTTGCTCGCCGCGTAGTTTGCCTGGCCGGCGTTGCCAGTGAGACCGGCGACCGAGGTGATATTAATGATGCGGCCGCTGCGCTGTTTGATCATCGGGCGCATGACCGCCTGAGTAAAACTGAAGGCGCCCTTCAAATTCGTGTTCATGACGATGTCCCAATCCTCCATCGACATCCGCATGCTCAGTCCGTCGCGAGTTACGCCGGCGTTGTTCACCAGGATGTCGATGCGTCCGAAGTCCTTGAGAATTTGCGCCGCGGTCTCCTGGACTTTGGCGTGATCAGCCACATCGACGGCATAGGCTTTGGCCGCGTCAGCCCTCCGGCCGTTGATCTCATCAGCGGTCCGACTGGCATTCCCTTCGCTTCGGCTCACGGAGGCAACGCGCGCTCCCTCCTGGGCGAGGCGAACGGCAATGGCGTGTCCGATCCCCCGCCCTGCTCCCGTAACGACGGCGACCTGATTCTCGAATCTCATAAGCAAATCTAACCTAACAATTCAACGAACTACGGCTTCGCTTCGTTCTTCACGATCTTGCCGTCCTTCATCACGAAAAAAACGCGTTCCGTCGCGGTGATATCGGCGGTCGGGTCGCCGGGCATCGCGATCACGTCGGCCAGCTTGCCTTTTTCGAGCGTGCCGAGCTTGTTCGCTACCCCAAACAATTCGGCGTCCACCGACGTCGCGCTGAGTAGCGCGTCGATCGGCTTCATCCCGAGACCAGTCATGAGCGCAAATTCCTTCGCGTTCATCCCGTGCGGAAAAACAGCCGCGTCCGTCCCGAAGGAAATCTTTACCCCGATCTTGACCGCATTGCGGAACATCTCCGAGCGCGCTTCGGTGGCGGCTTTACCCTTGGCCTGAATGGCTGGCGGATATTGACTGATCTTTTGCATGACCCACTCCGACGCCATCAAGGTCGGCGTGAGATAAGTGCCCTTTTGTTTCATCAACTGGAGGGTGTCGGGTTTCAAAAACGAGCCGTGCTCGATCGAGTCGACGCCGGCATTGATCGCTTCCTTGGCCGCCGCATCGCCGTGGCAATGGACCGCCACCTTTTTGCGCAAGCGATGGGTTTCATCGACCAGCGCCGCCATTTCCTCGGGGGTGAATTGCGGCACGTCGACCTCATCGACCAGCGAGAGCACGCCGCCTGAGACGGCGGCTTTGATCACATCGGCGCCGTTTTTTACTTCAAACCGAACCGTTTTTCGAATCGCGTCCGGTCCATCCGCGATGCCATTCATGAAATCCGGTTCGGCCCCGAAAATCATGTCGCGAAAGCCGTTCGTGCCGTCGAAATGTCCACCGGTCGCACCGATGCCGTGGGTCGCGACGAGCATGCGTGGTCCCGGGATGACGCCCTTGTTGATCGCATTGCGAAGCGAGATGTCGGGGAAATCGTGCGAGTTGGGAAACCCGCTCCCGAGGTCGCGCACGCTGGTGAACCCGGCATCGAGGGTCGCCTTGGCGTTGGGAATCATCTCGAGCGCGAGCTGGGAGATGTTCTCGTCCAGCATCTTGAGGCGGAGGTCGTTGTAGTTCCCGGAGAAATCGAAGGTGACATGAGTGTGCGCGTCCATGAAGCCCGGCGAGAGAGTGGCGTCGCCGAGATCGATCACCTGCGCGTTCGGGGGAATGGCGACGTTGCTGCCAGCGGCGGTAATCGTGTTTCCCTCGACGATGACGACACCGTTAGGCAGGAGTGTTTTCGATCTGCCGTCGAAGAGCCGTGCCGCCTTCAGAGCGATGATCTGGGCTGGTGCGGGAGAAGAAGCGCTCTGCGCGCCTAACGAATGAGCGAAGAAGATACAACCGAGAGCGTAAAGGGCGCAACGAGCAGCGAATTGCATCCGGGAGATTGCGCAGTTGGCGGCGCTGATGTCAACCCGGCACCTGTCGGCTCAGGTCTCGCGATCTTGCCTCAACGCCGCGCCGCCGAGTCGCGTCAGCCATTCTGGCAGACGCTGTTCGGCGCGTGCTTCCCGACCTGACTTCAGCTCGTCCCCTTCCACCCCGACCGCTTTGGGTAAAACGCGGTTCGCCAGTTTCATAAACTCGCCGGTCAGACTGGGCATGAGCGCGTTGCCAATGATGGCTGCGCGCGCCGACCAACCAATGATGAGCGACCCCTGACCGCGACGGCAGGCTTGGACAATTTTTTCCGCGGCGCGATCCGCATCGACCGCCGTAAATGGGAGCGCGGTGGAGAGTGAAAACCAGGTGAATTCGGCGCCATGATTACCTTTGAACTTCGCGTGCCCCTGCGAGCCGGTGTTCATCATTCCGGGAGTAACGGTGGTGACGCGGATCCCGTCCTGCGCGAGTTCGGCGCGGAAGGCATCGGAGAGTCCTACGAGAGCAAACTTGCTCGCGCTGTAGGCCGCCATATGCGGCACAGCCACCTTGCCGCCAAGGGAGGAAATATTGACGATGCGACCGCCGCCGGCCCGCCGCATGGCGGGAATGACTTGCCGCATCAAATTGAACGGCGCCCAGAAATGCAGTTGCATCGATTTTTCAAAATCGCGCCGGCGCATGTTCTCGAGCGGCCCGACCTCGATGATGCCGGCGTTGTTGATCAGCACATCGATCGTCCCGAAATGATCGAGCACAGTCTGGACCGCGCCTAACGACTGGTCGCGGTTGAGCAAATCGCAGGGCACGGCGAGCGCTTCGCCGCCCAGCGCGCGCAACTCGTCCGAGGCGCTGGCCAGCTCCTCGGCGTCGCGCGCGAACAAAGCCAACCGGGCTCCTTCGGCCGCCAGCCGCCGTGCGATCGTGAGCCCGAGGCCACGCGAGCCACCGGTCACGATGACGACTTTGCCCGCGAAAGAGTAATCGCTCCGCAGGGAGCGCGAGATCGCCCAAGCGGCCAGGCCGAGTCCGCCGAGGGTGAGAAAGGTTCGTTTCATCTCGCTCAATCTAACAGCGAACGGGCGCGGCGACAGGTCCCGGGCAGCGCGTGCGCTCCCCGGAATTAGACGTCCGTCTCTACGGGGACAGCGACGAGTTCTTTGTCGGCGGGCGGTTTGCGCACGCTGAGCGCGAGGACAAACGCGACCAGCAGAAACCCGGCGCCCGCGAAAAACGGCGTTCGCGCATAAAAGCTGACCGGTTTGCCCAGGTCGAACATGAGCAGCCAGCCGCCAAGGAGCGGGCCAATCAGGCGGCCGACGCTGCCGGCGGATTGCATCAGCCCGAGCGCTCGCCCCTGCCAGTTACGATCGATCATTTGCGACGCGAGACCGTTGAGGGTTGGATTAACGAGGCCGTTGGCGGCGGCGATCACGGCGCAAACCACGAGGAGCATCGGGATGGTGGAGACGAGCGGCAGGAGGGCGAGGGCGACTGCGAGAAGCAGGAGACCAGTGCGGGCGAGCGCGGTTTCGCCAAACATTTTCACCAGCCGACCAATCAAACCGCCCTGCACAATGACCGCGACGATGCCGATAAAGCCGAAGACGTAACCCGTCTTACGGGCGTCGAACCCGAAGTGCCTTGCGGTGTAGAGCGCGAAGAGCGTTGTCATGATGGCGAAGCCGGTGATGGAGAAGAGATAGGTCGCGACGATGGTGCCGAACATGCGCCCATGACCGTGCTGGAAGATCTCCGCCAGCCGGGTGCGATGATGGGGCTTCGAGCGGTACTCAAGGGAAAGGCTTTCCGGCAGGATGAAAT
This sequence comes from Verrucomicrobiota bacterium, assembly GCA_030856765.1. Taxonomy (GTDB): domain Bacteria; phylum Verrucomicrobiota; class Verrucomicrobiia; order Chthoniobacterales; family UBA10450; genus Palsa-1392. The sequence goes on from JALYOR010000027.1 coordinate 44,660, forward strand.
AGAGCAAGACCACATTCACCCCCGCGAGCCCGGCCGCGAAGTAGAAGGGCGCGCTGTAGGAAATGTGGCTCATGACACCGCCGATCAACGGGCCAAAGGTGAATCCAAGTCCGAAGGCCGCGCCGATGATTCCCATCGAGCGCGAGCGATTTTCCGGCGTGCTGATATCAGCGATGTAGGCCTGCGCAGTGGAGATGTTGCCGCCGGAGATGCCGTCAATGATGCGAGCGGCGAAGAGAAGGGCGAGCGAGTTGGCCCAACCCATAACGAGGAAGCCGAGTGCGGTGCCGGCCAGACTAACGATGAGAACCGGGCGCCGCCCAACGCGGTCGGAGAGCCGGCCGAGCAAGGGCGTGAAAATGATCTGCATCCCGGAGTAAATGCCGGTCAACCAGCCGATCTGCACGGGCGTGGCGTGGAAATGTTCGGCGTAAAGCGGCAGCACCGGGATGATAATGCCGAAGCCCACCATATCGATGAAGACGGTGAGGAAGATGAGAAAAAGCGGAGACATAGAGGAGGGTGAAGACCCTAGCCGTGTTTACGGTTGAAACGGGCCACTTCCCGCGCCGTCTCGCGATCGGTCGCGCGCTTTTTCAGATCGAGGCGCTTATCGCGCGCTTCCTTGCCGGTGGCCACCCCGACCTCGGCTTTGATCCGACCGTTCTTCCAATAGAGCTTGAGGATGACGAGGGTCCGCCCGGCGATGTTCGTTAGGCCATAGAGTTTGTCGATCTCGCGCCGATGGAGGAGGAGTTTGCGCACGCGTTTCGAGGCCGGCACCTCGTGGCTGGCCTGGAGGTAGGGCTGAATGTCCGCCCCGTAGAGAAAGGCTTCGCCTTTTTCGATCCGGGCAAAGGCATCGCCGATGTTGGCTTTGCCGGCGCGAATCGATTTGACCTCGCTGCCCTTCAGCTCGACCCCGGCCTCGAAGCGTTCGAGGATGTGGAAATCGCGCAGGGCTTTGCGATTGAGAATCGTCTCAGCGGGCATGGTCGGC
>JALYOR010000034.1 GCA_030856765.1 Verrucomicrobiota bacterium
TTCCCAGGTCGCGTAGTCCCTGCAACGCGCTGATCGCCGCGATCGGGACGGAAGCGGCCTGGTCGAAATTGATATTGGCCGGCTTCATCACCACCGCTTTCTCAGCCCCCGCCACGACATACTCGGCCAGCGCCCCGGGTCGGCCGCCGAACACCTCGTCCCCCGGCTTGAAGTGCGTGACCTTGCTCCCGACCGCCTCCACCGTCCCGGAAAAGTCGACTCCAAATCGACCGCTCTTCGGTTTGCGCAGGCCGGTCTCCATCCGCATGATGTAGGGCGTGCCTCTCAGGTAGTGCCAGTCCAGCGGATTGACGCCTGCCGCGCGCACTTTCACCAGGATTTGATCATCCGTCGGCACAGGCGTGGCGACCTCCTCCAACCGAAGGACTTCGGGGGAGCCGTAATCGCAATAGACGATAGCTTTCATCCGATCGCCCTGGATGTTGGTTTCCTCGTCGCAGCCACTGGTCGACCTCCAGTAGGCAACGAAGATTGCCAGGAAGATTAAGAGCAGGACGAGGGAGATGATCCCGGCGATCCACTTTGCGATGCGTTTTAGTTTCATAAGCCTAACGAACTGTAAGACTGGGACTTGAGGTAGCGGGCTCCTGTAGTCCTTTGCTCAGCAACCACAGGCCGAGTCCAACTTCATAAATGCCCATCGGCATCATGTAGGTCAATCCCAGAGAGACTCCGAGGGAAGGAATAACGATGATGGCCAACGTCACGATAGAAAGCAGCAGAGACGAGAAAATTCCCCAGGCTGCAATGAAGCGCGGGATGTAACAAGATTTCCACCAGAGATAGCTGAACACGGCCGACCCGATCCCGAGAAACGCGAACCCGATACTGAACCCGGCGCCGTAGACCCGGAGCGAGACGGACACGAACGCCTCCAGTTGTTTCTGGTCAAACGCGCGCAGGTACTCGGCACCACTGAGGAACGCGAGGGCACCGAAAGCTCCCAGGATGGTGCCGGCCAGGATCGCGTTCTCGACCAGCCGCAGGAAGACCGCGAGCAGGGCGACATCACCTCGGACGGGCTTGAGGATAACGTAAAGAGCCCAGATCAGGACGATCACCGTCGCATAGATGATCAGGTCGGTGGCAAGGCTGAGCCGAAAGAGGCGTTCCGCACCGACAATATTCGCCGCCGTCTGGGCCGCATCGGCCCGGACGATCATTCGCCCGCGGACGAAAGAGTCGCCGAAAATCGCGAGGGCCATCTGCGCCACATAGAGGAAGCCGACAACCCTGGCGGCAGTATGTTGCGCCGGCTCTATTTCCCCGCCTGCTCTTCCTGGCCGGTTAGGTTCGTTAGTCCACATAGAATACTCCTGCGACTTGGGCTTTCTTTTTGGCTGAACTCATATCGTCTCCTTCAAAGGTGCGCCCGCCCTCGTTGACTCATCACTCCGCCCGGAGAGCCTGGATGGGATTGCTACGACCGGCGCGACGGGCCGGGAGATAAGAGGCGATGAGAGCGACCGTGATGAGGAGGAAAGTCACGCCGATCAGGACCGGCGGGCCATCGAGACGCATGTTTGGAAAAAATGCCCCCAGGAGTCGCGTCACACCCAAAGCTCCGAGCAAACCAACGGCCGAGCCGAGCAGAGCCAGCTTCACTCCGGCGGTGAGCACGAGTTGAGTGATATCTTGAATCCGAGCCCCGAGCGCGATGCGAATGGCAAACTCGCCGCTCCGCTGGGCGGTGGTGCGGGCGATGACACCGTAAATGCCTAACGAGGCCAAGCCTAATCCGAGTACGGCAAAGGCGGAGAGCATGCTGCTCAGGACACCGAGCTGGTAATTGCGCCGCTCGATTCGCTGATCGGCCGGCTGGAGATTGCGCACTGGCAGATCCGGGTTGAGGGACGTCATCACACCCCGGATGCTTTCGATGAGCGTGGCGGGCGCGACCCCGGCCGTCCGCACCGCGATCTCGTTGTAAGGCCGCGGCTCCTGCGCCATCGGCTGGTAGAGCTGGAAGGTCACAGGGTGCGGCTCGGGGAAAATTGATCGCACATCAGCGGCGACGCCCACGACCTGCCCCCACGCGGGCGTTTCGCTGCCGGCCTGCGTGATGCGCCTCCCGATCGGGTTTTCGTTTCCGAAAAGCGCGCGGGCCATCGTCTGGTTAATGATGAAGACCTTTGGTGACTCCGCGGTGTCATGCATGTTGAAGGCGCGGCCGACGATCAGGCGAGTGCCGACCGTTTCGAAATAGCGCGGGCTCACCCCGTTGAAGTCGGCTGCAGGTTCATCCCCCGCCTTGGGCGGCGGGCGACCTTCGACCAGATACTTACGCGGCCCGGTCAGCCCGAAAAACGGCATAGTGTAGGAAAGGCTCGCGGATGCGACACCGGGCAGGGATCGGAGGCGTTCCAGGGCGAGGTGTTGGAAGGCGGTAATTTCCTTTGGGCGAGGGTTGGTGGCGTCCAGTAATAAAATGGTGCCGGTAACGAGCTGGTCGGATTCCCAGCCGGAGCGGCGATTATTCAAATCATCGAGGCCTCGAATGAAGAGCGCCGCGCCGGTCAGCAGAATCATGGCAAGGGCGAATTGACCGCCGATGAGCACGCTCCGGA